>JAGUZM010000134.1 GCA_020060805.1 Deltaproteobacteria bacterium
CGCCATAGAGCTGGGAGGTGACGTTCTTTGCCCCCTCGGAGTTTTCCTTGAGGTTTGTGTCCAGAAGATAGAGGCTGGTTCGGCCGATGTTGACCTTCCACGCGTGGACCTTCACCGCTTCGCCCTTCAGGTCGACAGTGACCTCGACCGGGTTCCCATTCCCGTCCGTCACGAGATGCATGGGCATGGTGCTGAACTGGTTCACCGGATAACTCTCCATTTGCCAGCCGTCCTGGATAAGGTACTGCCTGAAGTAGCCTTTCTGGTAGGCGAGGGAGACGCCGATCACGGGAAGTCTCAGGTCGCTCGCAGATTTGAGGTGATCTCCCGAGAGAATGCCGAGACCGCCGGAGTAGATCGGCAGGCAATCGGCAACCCCGCATTCCGCGGTGAAATAAGCGACGAGAAAAGGTTCATCCCTGGATCCGAACACCGTCCGGTCAGGCCTCTCAGCCATGTACCGGTCGAAGTCCTGCCTGACCCTGGCAAGGTGGGCGCAGAACCCTTCATCCCCGGCGAGGGTTTTGAGGTCGCTCTGTTTCAGGCGGCCCAGAAACTCTACCGGGTTCTCCCTGGTTTCCTCCCAGAGATCCGGGTTCATGCTCCGGAAAAGATCACCCCCGTCCGAGTTCCAAGCGAACCACAGGTTTTGAGAAAGCTCAGCTATGGCCTGAATCGCGTCCGGTAT
The DNA here is from genome assembly GCA_020060805.1 of Deltaproteobacteria bacterium. Classification (GTDB taxonomy): domain Bacteria; phylum Desulfobacterota; class DSM-4660; order Desulfatiglandales; family HGW-15; genus JAHECH01. The sequence continues at coordinate 689 of JAGUZM010000134.1, forward strand.
CCGGGGCTTCACATCCAGGGTTTTGATGGGCATGGTCATGGGTTCCTTGTCCTCCAAAAAAATCGGTCTCCTCAAGTTCCAGGCCGGTCAAGATGTTGAGAGGCGGAGCCGGAGATTATTTTACACCTTTCAAAGCCTGATGAGGAGACCGAAAACATCGAAAAGCCAAGAAACATAGGAAAGGTTCGCGAAGGGTTTCCCATTTTGGGACCCCGTGAACCGGCCTTCACGCCGCTCTACCATAGATCTCGGTCATCGCAAGGAGATGCTCTTGCAGGTCAGGGGTCAACTGGTGTGGCAAGAGCCGCCAAACCCAGTTGCCCGTTTTGCTCGCAGGCTTGTTCATGCGTGCCTCCTCTCCCAGCCCGAGGAGGTCCTGCATAGGGATGATCGCGGTGTCCGCCACCGACATCATGGCGAGGCGAATCAAGTCCCGGGAAATGGTTTCGGCTGTGGCTTCCCGACCCAAGTAAGCCGATATGCGTTTGCGGTCTTCTGCGGTCGTTTCCCCCTGGAACCACCCCCGGGTCGTGTTGTTGTCATGGGTCCCGGTGTAGACCACGCAGGTTCTTGAGTGATTGTGCGGGGCGTAGGGATTGGTGGGAAGGTCCTTGCCGAAGGCGAAGAGGAGCACCTTCATGCCAGGGAAGCCGAAGTGCTCCATCACTTCCCACACATCGGGTGTGATGGTGCCGAGATCCTCCGCGATTATGGGCAACCCGGGAAAAGTCTCCGAAAGATGCTGAAAAAGGTCCTGCCCCGGCGCTTCCACCCATTTCCCGCGGATGGCCGTCTTCTCCCCGGCCGGCACCTCCCAGTAACCCATAAACCCCCGGAAGTGATCGACCCTGACAAGGTCAAAGAGGTTCAGGTTGTGACCTACCCTGGCGACCCACCAGGCATAGCGGGTTTCTTTCAGGGCGTCCCATCGGTAAACGGGGTTGCCCCAGAGTTGACCGGTCTCGCTGAAATAATCAGGAGGCACCCCGGCCAGGGCAGAAGGCCTCTTTCCTTGATCAAGTCGGAACAGGTCCGGATTCACCCAGACGTCCGCGCTGTCGTGGACCACGTAGATCGGCATATCCCCGATGACCCTGATTTTCTTTTTGTTGCAATGCTCCTTGAAAGCTCTCCACTGTCTGAAAAAGAGATGCTGGAGGAATTTTTCCTTTTCGACGCGATCGTGGAGCTCTTCCCCGGCTGAGCGGAGAGATGCCCGATCCCGGTCTCTCACATCCGCGGGCCAATCGCTCCAAACCCTCCCCCCGTAGTGAGACTTGAGGGCCATGAAAAGGGCGAAGTCCTCCAGCCAGGAAGCATGCTCCTGGCAGAATCGCATAAATTCAGAAGAGGGCGGGCTGCCCTTGAAACGCTCATAAGCCAGGGTAAAGACGCGAGCCTTGAATTCGACAGAGGCCCGGAAATCAACCCGGCTGTCTGAGAAGGCCGGCGGCGGTCCGATCTCCCGCAGGGCGAGGAGACCCTCTTTCAACAAAAGGTCCGGGCTGATTAGCAGGGGATTGCCGGCAAACGCGGAAGTGCTGTGGTACGGGGAACTGGCGTACTCGATGTCTGTGGGGTTTAAGGGAAGGCATTGCCAGAATTTCTGTTTTGCATCAGCCAGGAAATCGGCGAAACGATAAGCCCATGGCCCCAAGTCTCCGATGCCGAAAGGGGAGGGGAGGGACGTGATGTGCATCAGGATACCGCTTCCTCTGGAACCCATCGCTTCTCCGGCCTACAGCACAAATTTCACCATGATCACGGTTATGTTGTCCTTACCGCCCTGACGATTCGCCGCCTCGACAAGGGCTTTGACCGTGTGCTCCAACGGCTTTCCCTCGTTTGACCGGATGATGGAGAGGATCTCCGGGTCGGGAAGCATGTCTGAAAGGCCGTCCGAGCAGAGAAGGAAGAGATCGGCGAACCCGTAGGGGATCGTGAAGATATCGATCGGCACTTCCCCTGAAAGGCCGAGGGCTCTGTAGATCACATGCCTTTGCCTGTGGGTCCTTGCCTGCTGGAGGGTCAAATTCCCCCGCCTCACCTCTTCCATCACCAGGGAGTGATCATCGGTGAGCTGTTCAATCCCGCTGTTCTTGATCCGGTATACCCTGCTGTCCCCCACGTTGGAGACGATGACACTCCCTGCGCCGATGAGAAGGCCCGTAAGGGTGGTGCCCATGGGGATGCCGGAGGGATCTTTAAGAAACTCATTGTAGATATTCCAATTGGCGAGAGAAATGGCGGCCGCAAAGCGTCTTTCCTCGGGCGAGTAACGGCCCTCCGGGATGCCGGGCCACGTGATTTCATCCGTCCCCGCCCTTTGCAAAAAGGCCTCTATCGTCTCGATGGCGATGCGGCTTGCCACGTCGCCCCTGGAAAGCCCTCCCATGCCGTCGGCGATCAAGAAAAGGCCTTCCCTCTCATTGCACAGGAAGCGATCTTCGTTATGTTCTCTCAGAAGGCCCTGATGGGAAAGGCCGAAGGATTGGATGGGCATAGCCTACCTTCATCGCACCCGTCAAGGGGTCACCTTTTCTTGAGATAATAGCTCTCGATTTGGTTCAGGTTCTGGAGGTATTCTTTCTTGAGCTTGAAATCCGAATAGAGGGTAACCTCTCTTGTGAGCGGCCCGACGTACGGAAACACGTCGATGCCGTAGGTATTCCTTCCTCTCTTGTCTGCTTCGTGGACGATCAGCATGGAGTAATAGGTCAGGAGAATGCGAACTCCCATGGGTCTTCGTGAAAGGTAGGCTCGACCGCCGATCGTGTCCAGGAAGAATCCCGCGTAATGGTAGAGGACCTCAAAGGGGGGCCTGATACGCTCCGGGTCCGGGCACTGGTCCTCCAGGGTGAGCCACCTGTAAAACATGTCCAGGTTCAGCTCCAGCGTGTCGGCTTCGTTGGAGAGCACATCCTTGATGAGCCGGATATCGCTTCTGGTCAGGACCCGGAACAGATGATAGATGTTTCTGCCCATGATCGCCGGGTCCACACCCTCACCACCGGGGATAGGTAGGTTCGAAGAAAGTCTCTTCAGGAGTCGCTTAAATTCAACATACGTGTCCAGTCCCTCCTCCAGATGCCGAACGTAGTTCTTTTCGTCGAGATATTTGAAGAAAACCCGGACGTCCTCTTCGAGGCGGGGGCAGTATTCTTTCGGGTCCAGGGTCTTGGGCTGCTTTATTTCGCCCGCAAAAAGGGGCCCTTCCTTCGTGTCGTCTGCTTTTTGCTGGGCCTGCGGGAGGGCCTCCTTTTTGGACTTCTCAACCGGCGGTTTCTCCCTTTCCTTGCCATTTTGGTCGAGGCCGATGAGGTACCCCGTCAGAACCGCAAGGACCGCGATAAGCACCATAGAAACCCAAAGCCAGATGCGGCCTTTGTCCTTTTTCTTCATGTCTTCTCCTCGGAAAAGGGTGATCCCATCCCAGAAGCTGTTCCAATCATGGCCGGCGGGGCGGCCTCCTAAACCTCTCCGCGCCGCTCGACGAATTCACAGGCTAAGATCCTTTGTGCAACGGGAGTCGCATGCTGACAACCGTGCCCTTGTTCTCGGCGCTCGCTATCTTTATCTCACCCCTGTGGTTCATGACGATCTGATGGACCATGGTGAGACCGAGCCCTGCCCCTCTGGTCTTGGAGGTGACAAAGGGGTCGTAGATGGAATCCAGCATCTTCTTCGAGATCCCACACCCAGTGTCTCCTACCGTGATCAGGAGGCGGGTGCCCTCCTTTTGTCCTGTGACGGTGAGGGTCCCTCCATTTGGCATAGATTCGACGGCATTTTCAAGAAGATTATAAAGGGCTTTGACAATCTGCGCCGGGTCCATGAGGAGAGAGAGGCCCTGCACGTGAACATCTGTCATGAGTCTCACAGCCTGAGCGTCGGCCCGGGGCTTGATTCTTCTCAAAGCCTCGTCCATCACCGAATCAACCCCTTGCTCCCGAAATGCGGCGGTCTGAACGTCCAAGAACTCATGGATCTGTTTGACCAGGTTTTCCAGCCGGGAAGTCTCTTCCATGATGATGTCTACGTACTTCATCAGCTTACCATCCGAGAGCTCGTTCCTTATTCTCTGGGCAAAGCCTCCGATCGTCATCACGGGGTTTCGGATCTCATGGGCGACCCCCTGGGCGAGATGCCCCATGGCGGCCAGCCGTTCGGTGCGAATCAGTTTTTCCTGGGTGACTTTCAGTTGCTGGGTGGTGGAGTGGATTTCCTCTGTCATCCGCCGATAGAGGTCGGCGTTTTCCATGGCAATGGCTATCAGCTGAGACATGCTGACCAAAAGCTCCAGGTCAGCACGGTTAAACGTTTTACCCGATTTCTTGTTGATCACCTGAATGGCCCCGATGGGATGATTCCTCACGATGAGAGGGACGCAAATCATGGATCTCGTTTTAAAGCCTGTTATCCTGTCGAATTTGTCGCTGAACCTTTTCTCTTTCGTGACATCGTGAACGACCATCGCCTTCCCTGTCTGAACCACGTAGCCCGCGATCCCCTCCCCCGGCTTCAGGGTAATCCCTTTCACCGGTTCCTTTTTTTCTCCCCTGGCCAGACGGACGAAGAGAAGGGCATTCTCCTCGTCCAGCTCATAGATGGAGCTCGCCTCCGCGTCCATGAATTCCTCTGCCCAGGTCATGGCGTTGTCGAGGACGTCTTCTATGTTCAGGGAAGAGCTCACGAGGGCGCCGAAACGGAGGATGGTGCTGAGCTCTTTGCGGTAAAGAGCTTCGCGGCTCTGTCTATTCGGATCCGAGCTGTCCCCTCGCTTCATGGCATGGCCTCTGTGCCACAGGCCCCAAGGCTTGAAAAAGGTTTGGAGGAAGTGATCCTCCTCTTTATACAAAAAAAGAGCTCCCTTAAGCAATGAAAAGTGATGGACCCGAAGGGGACAGAATGCCCTCCGGTTCGACAATATTCCTGTTCATCCCCATCTCTTTCATGGTATAGCGACTCCAAGAAGGAACGGAACGATGAGGATCTTGCTCACAAACGATGATGGAATCCACGCTCCCGGCCTATGGGCGCTCTACCAAGAACTGAGAAAAGATCACGATGTGGACGTGGTGGCCCCCGAGTCCGAGATGAGTGCCGTGGGGCATGCCATCACCCTCGCCTCTCCATTGAGGGTCCAGGCCGTGTTCAAGAACGGCGCTTTTTTCGGTATGCGGTGAAAGGGACGCCGGCGGACTGTGTGAAGATTTCGGTGCAAGAAATCCTGAAAGAGGCCCCTGAGGTCATTCTGTCGGGCATCAATCTGGGAGCGAATGTGGGGGTCAACGTCCTTTACTCAGGCACGGTCTCGGCAGCCACGGAAGGGGCTTTTCTGGGCATCAAATCCGCTGCCATTTCCCTGAATACGAGGCAGAACCCTGAGTTTCGCTTCGCGGCGCGGTTCAGCCGCGAAATCATTCAATTCATGCTGGCTTGCGGGCTAAAACAGAGAACGGCCCTCAACGTGAACATCCCTGCGTTACCCGCGGAAAAGATCAGGGGGATCACTATTACGCGACAGGGCCTGGCAAGGTTTAAAGAGAGCTTTGAACAGAGGATCGATCCCAGGGGGAATGTCTACTACTGGCTTTCGGGAGAAACGCCCGTGGAAGAAGGGAACCCTGACGCGGATGCAAGGGCCCTGAAGGAGAACAACATCACCATCACACCCATCAGCTATGATATGACCTGCCAGGAAGAGATCTCTCGGCTGAGAGGCTGTCGCCTGCCCGAATTCAAGCACATCCGAGTCCAAGACGAGGGGTGAGCGGTCCGGCCGGCTGTTTCGGCGGGGTTGTTGGAGGGAAAGAGATTAACGGATGAGGTTCAGAAATCTTTCCCAGTGGGGCCATGACCAGTAGATGATTAACGCCTTTCCCTTGATGGCGTCCTTGGGGACAAATCCCCACCATCGGCTGTCATAGCTCTGGTCTCGATTATCGCCCATGACGAAATAGTGATCGGAAGGCACGTTCACAAGAGGCCCAAACCGGATTGGGTTGCCAAAGTTGCCCCCCCTTTCATTCGATTTGGAATAAAAGGCGTGCTGGTCGGGGAAAGGCTTTCCGTTGATCAGCATTTCCTTGTCGCGCATCTCCAGCGTGTCTCCAGGAAGACCGACCACCCGCTTGATAAAATCCTTGCTCTCGTCTTCAGGGTAAAGAAAAACGATGACATCCTCTCTCTGAGGATCACAGACTGGGATGAGGGTTTTGCGGGTAAAGGGGATCTTGATTCCGTAGATGAACTTGTTGACAAGGATGTGATCTCCGACCAACAGGGTTGGCTCCATCGATCCGGAGGGGATTTTGAACGCCTGAACAACAAAGGTTCTTATGAAGAGGGCGAGCAAAACAGCGATCGCTGCAGCCTCTGCGTATTCTCTGAAGGCGCTCTTTTTTTTCAAAGTTCCTTTTCCCTTATGGGTGCCCCTGTTCTCCTCCAAGAGGTCCTCCCGCAGCCGTCATTTTCCCCGGTGAAAATCTTTTGGCCCCAACCCCAACGATCAATGGTCATTGGTCAATGATCAATGTCCAATGGTCAATGGTCAATGATCGATGCCCCTTGATCCTTGGGGTGTTTGCTCCGTAAGCTCGCGCTCAGTCGGAAAAAAGTTAATCTAATCGCTTGGCCGGATAAATGCAAAGGAATTCTTCCGCGACACCTCTGATCCGTCACGGCCTCAGCAGCAACCAGGCTCCTTCGCCGTCAACGGAGGCCGGAGGATGCCCGGCCTATTTCCATAAGTCACTGGAATCATCTCGCATCTTCGAGGAACTCGTTGCGCCTTCGGAAGCCGGAGGAACACCCCTAGAAGAGCAGGCGAGGAGGGAATGGAGAATTGGAGAATAGGGACCCACAATAGGTAGTGTAGGTTAAGTTTATTATGCGCTATATATGCTCAAATTATATCAAATTTACTTAATTTATAAGAAATTCCTTGACAAATAGCACCATATATATATGATATTTTACCAGTCCATGATGGGAAATTGTGGGAACCCAAAGACCGAAGATCTCTGGGGGAGGAAAGCGTGCGACAGAATATCGTAAGAGAGATCAGAGAAGAGCTTCTTATGAGTAAGGCAGAGCTTGCGAGAAAGGCTGGGGTGTCACCCCTGACCATTGACCGAATTGAGAAGGGAAAGAACTGTCGAATGGAAACACGGAGAAAGATCATTCTCGCTCTCGGTTACAAGCTTTCTGACAAAGACAAGATTTTTCCTGAGGACTAGTTAAGGGTCGGGCATGGCTATTCCAAAGAAGAATCAACTCGTCGGGTTGGACATTGGCTCTCACTCCATCAAGCTGGTGGAGATAGAAGACACCAATAAAGGAAAGTTCCTAAGGAACTTCGGAATGATCGGGTTGCCCCAGGAGGCTATCGTGGAAGGGGCGATCAAGGAGATGGAGATCGTCTCATCGGCGATCAAGACTCTCTTGAAAAACCTCAAAGTGAAAAACAAGAACGTGGTCACCTCCATTTCCGGCTACTCCGTGATTGTCAAAAAGATAAGCATTGCCAGAAGAGGCGATGCCGAGCTCGAAAGTTCCATTCATGAAGAGGCGGAGCAGTATATCCCCTTTGACATCAAAGACGTGAACCTGGACTACGAGATCCTGTCCGCGCCGGCTGGGCCAGAGGAAAAGGAGAAAGGGGATGCGGGGGACAAGGCAGATAAAGGCCTCATGGACGTCATGCTGGTCGCTGCCAAGAAGGACATTGTGGAAGATTATGTGAGTCTCCTTCAGCTGACAGGCCTCAACCCTGCCATCCTAGACGTGGATGCTTTTGCGCTGCAGAACGCATTCGAACTGAGCGCCGGGAGCGTTTCCGGGTGCTACGCTATCGTCAATGTGGGAGCGGAAGAGCTGGGCATCAATGCCATCAAGGATGGGATCTCCATCTTCACCAGGGATTCCGCCTACGGGGGATACCAGATCAACGAAGCGATCATGTCCAAATTCGACGTACCCTACAACGAGGCGGAAAAGATAAAGCTCGGGGGGGCAAAACTGGAAGGCAAGGAGAGGGGGATGCTCCAGGAGATCTTTACCCAGGTGGTCTCGGGCTGGGTGAATGAGATCAAGCGGGCCTTGGACTTTCTCTCCACGACCTATCCGGATCAATCCATCGAAAAAATCTTGATCAGCGGCGGTTCATGCCGGATACCCGGCTTTCACAAATACCTCGAGCAGGAAACCGATATTCCCGTGGAGGAAATGAATCCTTTCGTCAACCTCCAGATCAGCGAAAAGGCTTTTGACCCCAAATACCTGAGCTATATGGCTCCCCAAGCTGCGGTGGCCGTCGGCTTGGCGTTGAGGAGTATTGGTGACAAATGATCAGAATTAATCTCTTGCCCTTCAGGGCAGCAAGGAAAAAGGAGAACATCAGAAGGCAGGTCAGTGTTTTCTTTCTAGGCCTGATCTTCTTGTTTGTCTCGATGGGGTACTTCTTCTTTGCCCTTTCCAGCACCCTGAATGGCCTTAAGGCAAGACAGAATGAATTAAACGCTGAACTCAAGAAGTACGAACAGGTCCTCAAGACCATCGCCGAACTGGAGAAGAAGATCAAAGAAATCAAGGCCAAACTGGCCGTGATCAGAGAGCTGGAGACGAACAAAACTGGGCCTGTCCGCCTGCTGGATGAGATTTCCAAGGCCGTGCCCAGGGATAAATTGTGGCTCAATGCGCTCAAGGAAACCAGGGGAACCCTGGAGCTCAAAGGGACAGCCATGGACAACGAAACCGTGGCCCTTTTTATGACGAACCTTGAGAAATCCGAGCTGATTCAGGCTGTCGAGCTTCAGAGCACCAGGATGCGAACCGTTCCTGAATACAAGCTGACTGTGTCGGAGTTCATACTGGAGTGTAAGACCTACGCCTTCAAAGAGAAGGTGGAGACGCCGAAGCCGAAGAGATAACGGGCTTTGAGAGGGAGCCTCTGGGCATGGAAAAGGAAACGCTGTTTGAAAAAATCGAAAAAATAAAAATGCTTTACAGAATCCTGGTCATGGCTGGCTCATTGGTTCTGTTCGCAGGGCTATTTGTGTGGGCGGTCTACCTGCCCTTTGTCGAGGATATCGCCAAGATGCAGGAAGAAGTCGCCAAGCTGGAGCAGAAGCTCAACCAGGTTGTGGTCAAGGCGCGGGCAGAAAAGAAACTTCAGGCTGAATATGCAGAAGTGGATATTCAGTTCCAGGAAGCCCTCAAACTTCTCCCCAATACAAAAGAAATCCCCACATTGTTGCGGAGCATCACCCAACTGGGGTCAGATTCCCAACTCGATTTCGTTCTTTTCAGTCCTCAACGGGAGAGGGTGCAGGATTTTTACATGGAAATCCCTGTTTCCATTGAAGTGAACGGCAGTTACCACAACGTGGCCGTGTTTTTCGACAAAGTGGGTCAGATGGAGCGGATCGTCAACATCCTCAATGTTTCCATGGTGCCTGTGAAGGACCGCTCAACCATTCTCAATACCAAGTGTGATGCCGTAACATACAGGTTCAAGGGTGAAATCGATGCCTCGAAAAAGGGTGGACAAAGGACTTCCAAGTAGCTTGCTCCTCCTGTTTGTTCTGGTTTTTGCCGGCCATGGGCCTGCCAACGCCGAGCAGGATGTCGTAGACAAAGCGGCAAGGCCCATAAGGAAGGCCATCGGGGAGGCGAAAGCCGCACCCACAGAGGAGGCCAAGAAAGGGGAAGAGAAAAAAGAGGAGCCGAAGTATTTTTATGATCCTGCCGGAAAAACCGACCCCTTCAAGTCTTTTGTCGCCGAGCAGGAGGAGGTCGCAGAGAAGCAGAGAAAGAAACCCAAGACCTATCTGGAGACCCTTGACCTCTCCCAAGTCGAGATCATCGCGATCATCACGGGCCCCACGGGAAATTACGCCATGGTCCGGGATTCCAAGGGAACTGGTCATGTCATCGTCAAAGGAACAGCCATCGGGACGGAGGGAGGGGTTGTAGACCGAATCACGGATCGTGAAGTGGTCATCAAAGAGGAATACAAGGATTTCAGGGGCACCTTAAGACAAAGGGAGACTACGAAGAGACTGCCCTCTCAGACAGGTCAGTGACGCTGAGGGAACAATGCCGCTTCGGTTATGGGTTTAGGTTCAGAAACGATTATTTCACTTATATTGTCAAGGAGTAGATCCATGAGGAAAATGCTGAGCCTGTATAAGAAGGGATTTTGCCCTTTCCTATACCTGGCGATAGGGGTGTTGATCATGAGCGGGTGTGCTACCCCCGGCATGAACACGGAGGCTGCTGAAAAAGCGAAGGCTCCTGTCGTTGAATCCCTTAAGGTAATCCCATCCCCGGAGCAGACGGTGATAGACATTATCAGCACCGGCACGCCAACCTATGCGGCCTACAAAATGATAGATCCTCCAAGGGTCATCCTGGATATCCGAGGCGAGCGGGGGAGCAGCCTGCCCCAGACCACCATCGTGAACAGCGGGAACGTGAACGATATCACCTTTGAACAAAGCAAGACCCAGGCCATGAGCATCAGGGCAACGGTGACGTTGGCCGCATCTTTCGACTACCGCGTTGAATCGAGCGGAACCATTATCCGACTGACCCTGATCCCGGTGCCGGAGCGACGGGCGACCGGGGTTTCGGAACCCGAGGGCAAAGACGGGATGGGACCGGCGGCGAGCGCCTCAGAGCCAAGGGCTCTCGCGAAAGCCGACCCTTCGGCAAACCGGGTCGTTGGGATTGACGTCAAGAAACTGGAAAACGGCAAGTCGAGGGTGGTCGTGACAACGGACAAGAAGGTCCGGTATGAAATGGATCAAAAGGGGTCTCAGGACCTGGTCCTCCGGATCCCGAACACCTCGATTCCTCCCGTCATGGTTCAACAGGTGGAGTCGCAACAGTTTGACGGGGTGATTGACCGGATCACGGCCGATTCGGACCCCGGCGCAAAAAGCGTAGCGATTTCGATGAAACTGCGCGAGCTGGTGCCTTTTCACGTGAAGCAGAAAGAGACGGCCATTTCCATAGATTTCAGCCCGACTTCAGGTAAAGGGTCGGAGAAAAGGATCGTCCCCCTTCAGCTTGCCCAAGCCCCCCCTCAGGAGAGCGCGCCCGATAAGGCGGAGCCGAAAGCCCAGCAAGAAGAAAAAGCACCGGATAAGACGGGGAGTTCAGGTTCCGAAAAGGGTCCCGTGATCGTAAGGCCCTTGGAGGTTGAGGATCCGAGTGCGCCCAAAGTGTACAGAGGCACACGGATGAACATGGATTTTGTGAATGCCGATGTGACCAACATCCTGAGGCTCATCGGTGAGGTGAGCAACCTGAACCTTGTGTGGGGACCCGAAGTCAGGGGTACGGTCTCCATGAGGCTGAAGGACATCCCCTGGGATCAGGCCCTGGACCTTGTCTTGGAGAATAACGGCCTTGCCAAGAGGCAGATGGGAAACGTCATCTGGATCGCCCCGAAAGCGGCTATCACTCAGCTTGAGCAGCTCGATGCAGCGAGGATCCAGCGGTATAATCAAAGGCTGGAAGAAGAGAGGAAGCAAAAAGACCAAGAGAAGCTGCGGGAACCGGTGGTGACGGAGTACATTCCGGTCGACTTCGCCAAGGCGGAAGAAATCGCACCCCTGGTGTCATCTGGAATCGGACTGACCGGGGAGATCATTCTGGATCAGAAGACAGGGTTGGTTCGAAGGATGACGACTGATGCCCGGACCAACACCATCATTCTCACGGATTTGATCTCCAACGTTCAGAAGGCAAAGGATATCGTCAAACAGTTCGACACGCCCGTCAAACAGGTCATGATCGAAGCCCGCATCGTGGATGCGACGAACAATTTTACGAGAGACCTGGGCATTCAGTGGAAGAACTTCCAGGTTCAGCAACGAACGAGCACATCGATTCCCTTCACCACCTTCGCTGCACCCGCCAGTGTAAGCCCAGGGAACCCAGGCGCTTACACGACCGGCGGGAGTGTTACCAGCCCCGGGTTCAGCTCTGTCACGCCCAATGATACCTGGACACCCAACCTGGGCATGGTCTTCTCCAACCTGACCGCTTCCGGGTTAACGGCGACTGTTCTGGACGCGAAGCTCGCTCTTTCGGAGATCGAGCAAACCTCCAAGATCATATCCGCGCCAAAGGTCATCGCCCTGAACGGAAAACCGGCCACGATCAGCAAGGGTGACCAGATTATCATCCCGGCGACCGAAAACGTGGCAGCGACCACCATCGACGCCACCCTGTCCCTGACCGTCACCCCGACGGTCAGCTACAACAACTTCGTCTCCCTGGACGTGGCTGTCACCGATGACAACGCCCCCTCGACCACGAGGATTCTGAAGAAGGCGATTAACACGAAGATGCTCATCAGAAGCGGGGATACAGTGGTCATCGGCGGGATCTACAAACAGACCCTAGGACAAGACGAATCCGGGATCCCAGGGCTCCGGCAGATTCCCTATTTCGGTTGGCTCTTCAAGGCGCAGACAAGAAGGGACGACAAGAGCGAGCTCCTGATCTTCCTGACGCCCACCGTGCTGCCTCCTGTCGGGAGATGATGAAAGAGCGGTTGTCCGGGTTGCGACCCCTTCAGCCGCTCTCTCGCCGGCCTGAATCCACTCGTTTGAGAATCAACCGGTCCTTCACCGGCGGAGGATGTCCGAGAATTGCCCTGTCGAGGGATCGTAGGTCACCACGAAAA
>JAGUZM010000479.1 GCA_020060805.1 Deltaproteobacteria bacterium
AACGATTCCCTCAACGGAAAAGTATGCCTGGTGTCGGGATCAGGGAACGTGGCCCAGTTCACGACGGAAAAACTGATCGAGCTCGGCGCGAAAGTCGTCACCCTCTCCGATTCTTCCGGGTACATCTACGACGCAGAGGGGATCGACAGAAAGAAACTGGATTTCGTGATGCGTCTCAAGAACATCCGCAGGGGGAGGATAAAGGAGTACGTGGACAAGTACTCAGAGACCGTGTACACCGAAGCGGACTCCACCCTTGATCACAACCCCCTCTGGAACCATAAGGCGGATTGTGCTTTCCCCTGCGCCACGCAGAATGAGGTCAACGAAAAGGATGCCGCAAACCTTGCTCGAAACCAGGTGAAGCTGGTTTCCGAGGGGGCCAACATGCCCTGCACGCCGGAAGCGGTCGACGTGTTCCTGGACAATAAAGTCCTATACGCTCCAGGCAAGGCGTCGAACGCGGGCGGGGTGGCGGTGTCCGGACTGGAAATGGCCCAGAACAGCATGCGCCTGAACTGGCCCAGGGAGGAAGTGGACAGCCGGCTCAAGACCATCATGAGGAACATCCACCAGACTTGCCTGGATGCGGCTGCGGAATACGGGAAGCCGGGCAACTACCTTGCCGGGGCGAACATCGCCGGTTTCCTGAAGGTCGTCAACGCCATGCTCGATCAGGGTCTCGTATAGCCGCAGGGATTCTACGGCACCAGGCCTGCGAACCGTAAACCCCTTGCCTTTGAAAGGAGGTAGGATCATGTCCATCAATTGGGGACCCCATTTCATCGTTCCTTCGAAGATGGCCAAGCAATTTTCGGGGGTTGTGGTGCTCCGTGAAAACTTCGATGAAGGCCTCCTGAGAAAAGAACTCGAAGCCCTCGGCATCGGCGGGGCGATTCTCAAGGTGACAAACCCCTGGTACTTTCGCAAGAAGGATACGGGCACGTGGATAAAAATCGGCGAATCCGAAGACAGGGAAGAGAATTTTCCCGTCAAATGGGATACCTCGAAGCTCGAGGACGGGGCATACGAGGTGCTGGGATTGATGCATGTCTTTGTCAAGAAAGAGAAGGCGGAGACAGCCATTGCCAGGCAGAACATCGTGGAAGTGACGGTTCGGAACTGAAGGCAGGACCTCGCCTGAAGAAGCCTCCCGGGGGGAAAGCGCGGGCGTGAGGCTGCGCATCAGAGCGGGTCAAGGGGGGCATGCGACGCTCAGGAGAATCACTTGATGACATCGAGGATGCGCTCCCGGATCTGCGCCATGGCCCCTTTCTCGGAGACCTTCTGCCCGCTTGCGTCTCTCACGTAGAAAACACCCGTCATCCTTTCAACGTCGCTATTGACCTTCGCGAACCGGATGTCCAGGCCGAGATTGAAGATCTCTTTCGCAAGGTCGTAGAGCAGACCCGTTCTCGCCCCGGAACTCGCTTCGATGATGGTAAAGAAATCCGAATCCTCGTTGTCGATCCGCACCCTCTTGCCGGGCGAACCGAATTCTCCGCCCGTGCGAAGGGCCATCCGTTCCTTCTTGCTGATCATGTCGTCCAGGGGAAGCCTTTCCTCGATCGCCCCTACCGCATCGTTGAAAACCTTGTCCCACATCTCCTCCTCCCTATAGGGGTCGAGGGGGTTGGTCACCTCATAGGTGTCGAAAGCGAGGCCGTTCTTGAGGGTGAAGATGTTCCCGGAGAGGACCTTGATGTTGTTCAGCGTGAACACGCCCACCATCCTGCTGAAGAGCCCGGGTTTGTCATAGGTGCAGAGAATGACCCTGGTGACAGGGGCATCCTTGATTTTCCTGAGGGCCCATGCGAACCTCCGATCCCCCAACTCGAGAGCCAAGAGAAAGTGCTGGATCATGTCTTCCATGGGGGTCACGAGGAGGTACCGCGTGGATATCTGATCCATCAGGTCCTTGATCGCTTTTTTCGCGAATCGAGGCCTGAGCGCTTTGTGGAGATTCCTCTTGTTCTCTTCCACCCTCTTCATCGCATCCGGTGAGGCGAGGGTGCCTCTGTCCAAAATGTGTTTCGTCTTGAAGTAGAGCTCCATCAGGAGCATCATCTTCCAGTCCCCCCTCGCCATCGGTCCTGTGGCGATGCTGTCGGCGATGGTGAGCAGGAAAAGGAGCCGCAGCTTCTCGAGGTCCCCTATGACCTGGGCCACCTGGATCGCTGTTTTCTCATCATTGAGGTCCCTTCTCTGGGATATGTTCACGAGCAGAAGGTGATGTCTGACCAGGAAGGGGAGAACCTGAAGGGTTTCTCCCTCGATACCGAGGCGCTTCAGGATCCGGGGGATGAGCTCAGCCCCCTCTTGGCATGCTCGCCCCGGTAACCCTTCCCGATGTCATGAAGAAGGCCCACGAGATACAGCCGGTCCGGATGCTCCAGCTCCTTGAACACCTCCTGAAGAACGGGCCAGCGATCGTTGTGGAAACCTTTGGAGATCCTGTGAATCGTCTCCAGGGTCCTGAGGGAGTGGAGGTCCACCGTCTCGATATGGTAGTGGCTGAACTGCGCCAGGTTCCGGATTTTCTTGAATTCGGGAATGAACAGGCTCACCAGCCCGATCTCCAGAGCCAGCCTCAGGATCTTCGGATTTCCGGGGTCCAGAACCATTCCCAGGAAAAGGTTCTTCGCCTCGGGATGAGAAAGCAGTTCCTTGCCGGCCTCGGCCATTCTTCTGCCCGCCTCCCAGATAAAACCGGATCCCAGGAAAAGGCCTCGCCGGTTCGCCTCCTGAAAGGCCCTCAGAATGACCGTGGGGTCTTTCTCAGAAAGGCTCTCCTCCCTCAATTCGATGTTTCCTTTCATCACCTGAAACTCGGAGGACAGATGAACGGCGGGCGACTCCAGAGGATGGGGATCGATGATATCCATCGCCTTGGTATGGAACTCTTCGTTTCCGTAACGGATGCGGTTGAGATGGAGATACACATCCCTCATGAATTTCTCGGGCCCCGTATTCTGAGCGCCATTCCTGTAGCCGAGGCTTTGGGATATCTTCTCCTGGTAGGGCAGAAGCAACCGGTCTTCCCTTCGACCGCCCGCGAGGAGATGGAGGCGGTTTCTCAGTTTCAGCACAAAGCTCTCCGAGTCATGGAGCTTGTCCAGGCCGAAATAGGAGAACACGGAGAACCTCTTGATCTGCCGCAGGTGACGGCATTTGAAGTATATCTTGGCCATCCAGGCCATGAAATGAATGTCCCTGAGACCCCCCAGGCCCTCTTTGATGTCAGGCTCCATGAGGTATTCCTGGCTTGCGTACTTCTCTTCCCGCTTTTGCTGGTATATCAGGAATTCCTTCAGGAGGTTGTCTTTTTCACGATCGATCTTGGACCAGAAGGCGGCATCAAAGAGACGGAAGAAAGAGCGGGATCCCATCAAAAAGCGGGAATCGAGGAGGGAGGTGAGGAACCGGAAGTCGCTCATGGCCAGGCGGTTGCATTCCTGAACGGTCAAAACCGCGTGACCCACGTCGAGCTTTGCGTCCCAGAGAGAGTAGAGGGCTTTGCTGATCAGCCCGTCCGTCTCGGCGGAGAACTTCCCCTGGTGCACGATGAGGAGATCCACGTCAGACCCGAGGCATATCTCCCGCCTCCCGTAACTGCCCAGGGCCACGATGGCGACACGGTCATCGAGGATCTCCTTCGCTTTTTCCCTGAATCCGGCGGAAAGAAAGAGGCGATGGAGGAACCGATCCATCAGATCGGCGTACCTTCGGGTTGCCAGAAACCCTGAACCCTGAATCACCTCTTTCTGAATCAGGGCGTCCCTGGCTTCCGTAAACTCTTGAACAACGGGGTTTGAGGGGCCCAAACCTCTAGATGGCGTCTTCGTCTTCTTCTCCTGTTCGTATACGCAAAGCCTTCTCCACAGAGAGGACAAATATCTTTCCGTCTCCAATCTGTCCTGTATGGGCGTTCTCTTTGATCACGTCAATGACCCTCGCAACCATGTCCGTGGGGACGACGACTTCGATTTTGATCTTGGGAAGAAAATCCACCACGTATTCTGCGCCCCGGTAGATCTCCTTGTGCCCCTTCTGCCTCCCGAACCCCTTGACCTCCGTGATGGTCATGCCGCTGACCCCGAGTTCCAGAATCGCATCCTTGACCTCGTCCAGCTTAAACGGTTTGATAATCGCCTCTATCTTCTTCATTCCTTCCCTCACCCTTCTGTGATGTGTTTCACGAGGCCGACCCTACCCCGGCCAAGACGCCCCTGAAGGCAGTCTTCCCTTTTCCGATTCGGTTCATTTTTCGACAATCCCCTCCCAGAAAAAAACCTGCCCTTCACGCCGCCGCGGCTCGCGTGCCGGCAGAAGCATGGAAACCAAAGAAGTCATCCTAATTCCCGCTTCCGCCTCATGTCAATGCTTTTTCCTCCTCCGTCCTTGCCCCCGCGGACCCCGTGAATGATGATACGTTTTCGTAGCGTATCCTTACCGTAAATACAATTTTGTCCCGGCCTCCTCTTTCCCAGGGGAACCCTTCGGGATACCAAGTGGCTGATATCGGACGATAACTCCATCCCTCCCCGGCATGGCGCGGCTATTGCTTATATGGTTCGAACAAGTCATTTTGGGGGTAAGGCCTATGAACGCTGGCGACACATGTTTTGTCCTGATTTCGGCAGCTCTGGTGATGCTCATGACGCCGGGGCTGGCCCTTTTTTACGGCGGGATGGTCCGTGGCAAGAACGTCCTCGGAACCATCATGCAAAGCTTCGTTATTCTGGCGATCATCACCGTTGAATGGGTTCTCTGGGGTTACACCATGGCTTTCGGCCCGGACCACGCCGGCTTGATCGGAGGCCTCGATTGGTTTGGGCTGAAGGGGGTGGGCCTGGCTCCCAGCTCCGATTACGGGACCACCGTCCCCCATGTCGCGTTCATGATTTTTCAGGGCATGTTCGCAGTGATCACGCCTGCCTTGATCAGCGGTGCTTTTGCAGAGAGGATGAGATTCAGCGCATTCCTGCTGTTTACCCTCCTCTGGGCGACCTTTGTTTACAACCCCCTGGCTCACTGGGTCTGGGCCGCGGGCGGGTGGATGGCAAAAATGGGGGCCATGGACTTTGCCGGGGGCACCGTCGTTCACATCAGTTCCGGGGTGTCGGCCTTCGCAGCTGTCCTCGTGGTCGGCAAAAGGCTGGGCTACGGAACCACACCCTACATCCCGCACAATCTCCCCATGACCCTCACGGGCGCTGCGCTCCTGTGGTTCGGGTGGTTCGGGTTCAATGCGGGGAGCGCCCTTTCCGCAGGCGCCCTTGCGGCGAACGCATTCGTGGTGACCCACGTCGCAGCCGCCGCGGCCGCTCTGTCGTGGCTTCTCGTGGAAAAGCTCCACCAGGGAAAGCCGACCACCCTGGGTGCAGCGAGCGGCGCTGTTGCCGGTCTTGTGGCCATCACGCCGGGGGCGGGTTTTGTCGGCCCTCTTTCCGCCATCGCAATCGGCGGCCTGGCAGGAATGATCTGCTACGGAGGCGTCTTGATGAAGTCCCGGTTGCGCTACGATGACTCCCTCGACGTGGTGGGGATTCATGGGCTCGGCGGCACTTGGGGAGCCCTGGCAACAGGGCTCTTTGCGAGCAAGGCGGTCAACCCTGCCGGGGCCGACGGTCTCTTTTTCGGGAACCCTTCTCAGTTGGCAATCCAATCCGTTTCGGTTATCGTGACCATGGTTTACGCGTTCCTCATGACCCTGATCATCATCAAGGTGGTCAACATCCTCGTGGGTCTCAGGGTGAGCGAAGAGGAGGAAGAGAGAGGCCTGGATGTGAGCCTCCACAATGAGGCGGGCTACAGTTACTAGCAGGTTGCTGAAAAACGCTCATCTACTGCGTTGCCCTCGTCCCTCGTCATTGCGACGTACTTTCATGTACGTCTCACTCCTCGGGATTTCGGGCGCCTTGTATCTGAGCGTTTTTGAGCACCCCGCGAGCAGGGTGTTTTTCAGCACCCTGCTAGTGTCAAGTTAGAAAAGTAGGCGTACCTTTTTTCTTGTCATTTCGACCAAAGGGAGAAATCTTTTTTGAATTAATTCAAAGATTTCTCAGTCGCTTTGCTCCTTCGAAATGACCCTGCTTTCAGTTCAACTTGGTACTAGTGTCGTGTACCAGAAATAGGTTGTCATCTCGACCGCGGGGAGAGACCTTTTAACTACTCTGAAACGTTAGATTTCTCACTTCGTTCGAAATGACATTGAAGTTAGGAAATATAAGGTACACCATACTGGCAGACGGCTGGGATGGGTCCAATCAGGATTTTCGGTACTTGCGGTAGGTTGCT
>JAGUZM010000289.1 GCA_020060805.1 Deltaproteobacteria bacterium
AACCTCCACCCGCGACTTGCGGCGGCGGATTTCCTGCCCAGGGCGAGAGCCCTTTCCGCGGATGAAGTCCGCCAGATCATCGAAGAGGTGGGCCGGAGTGCGGTACGAGTCGCGGAGGCAGGGTTCGATGCGATAGAGCTTCAGGCTGTTGGAGGAAACCTGCTCAACCGGTTCATGAATCCCTTCACGAACCGTCGGACCGACCGCTACGGCGGGAGCCTGGAGAATCGGGTGAGGTTCGTCGTGGAGATCATAGGCCGGATCAAGGAGGCGGTGGGCCGAAGCTTCCCGCTGGTATGCCGGATTCCGGGGGACGAACTGGTGCCCTTCGGCCTGAAGCTGGAAGATTGGAAACGCATCGCCCCTTTGTTGGAAGAAGCCGGTGCCCACGCCCTGAGCATCATGCCCGGATGGCACGAGAGCAGGCTGCCTCGCGTTCAGGCCGTGTTGCCCAGGGGGAGCTTCGTGCACCTGGCGGAGGGGATCAAAGGGGTTGTCCGGATTCCGGTGGCGGCGGGCAACAACATCAACGATCCGCTCCTTGCCGAGAGGATACTGGCCGAGGGCCGGGCTGATCTCATCGCCATGGCCAGACCCCTCATCGCAGACCCTGATCTTCCGAACAAGGCCAAAGAAGGCAGGATCGAGGATATCCGGTTGTGCACACGCTGCAACACCTGCTTCGAATGCCTGCCGCGGAATGAGCCTGTTCGTTGCGCCGTGAATGCGATGGCCGGCAGGGAGGCCACCCATCCCATTGTCCCGGCAGGTACGGTCAAGAATGTCATGGTGATCGGCGGCGGGCCGGCGGGCATGGAGGCGGCCCGGGTGGCCGCGCTCCGCGGGCACAGGGTGACGCTTCTGGAAAAGGGGGAAGCCCTGGGAGGCCAGCTCACCGACGCGACGCTCCCTCCTCATAAGGGGGAATGGAAAAGCTTGATCGAGTACCTCTCGACGCAAATCAGAAAGCTGGGCGTTGTGGTGCGGCTGGGGGAAGTCGCCACTCCCGAGAAAATCCTTGAGGCCAGGCCGGATGCGGTCCTCGTGGCCACCGGCGCAGCGCAAGCTATGCCGCCTATCCCGGGGATCGGCGGAGAAAACGTGGTCACCGCGATCGAGGCTCTGCGAGGCAAGAAGGAAATAGGAAAGAAAGTGGTGATCGTGGGGGGTGGTTCCATCGCGTGCGAAACAGCGGAGCATCTGGCCCAGAAGGGGAAAAAGGTAACGATCCTGGAAATGCTTCCTCTGATAGGCTCCGACATCGGCGCATGGAACAGGTGGCTCATGATCGAGCGGCTGGTGAACGCGGGTGTCAGGATGGAGACAAAAGTGCGGGTGGAGGAAATCACCGAAAAGGGTGTGTGGGCCGCGAGGAACGAGCGTTTCCATGAGTTTTTTGAAGGGGACACTGCGGTCATAGCCGCAGGAATGGTTTCTGTGAACACGTTGGCCGGGGAGCTTGACGGCAAGGTGCCGGAACTTCATCTGATCGGGGATGCTCTCAAACCGAGGAGAGTGAAGGAGGCTGTGGAGGAGGGGTTTCTCACAGGCTTGAAAGTCTAAAGGGAGATACCATTCATGCGATCTTCTTCTCATGCCCCTCCCAGTGCTTTTCCCGCAACTGCTGCTTCGCAACCTTGCCGGAACTGAGGCGGGGTAGGGCGGCGACGAAATCCACGGACCGGGGCTTTTTGTAGCTCGCCAGGTTTTCCTTGCAGAATTCGATGATCTCCTCTTCACGAACCTCCACGCCGGGGCGCAGGGAAACGATCGCCTTCACCGCTTCACCCCATTTTTCATCCGGGACGCCGATGACGGCCGCCTCTTTCACCTTCGGATGCGCCGCGAGGACTCGCTCCACTTCCTCTTCGTAGATGTTGTAACCGCCGCTGATGATCATGTTCTTGCTGCGCCCCACGATATACAGGTACCCCTCTTCATCCATCCTGCCCACATCCCCTGTGTAGAACCAGTTGTCCTTGAAAACCTTGGCCGTCTCTTCCGGGTTCTTGAGGTAGCCCATGAACATGTAAGGCGTTCTCACGACGATCTCCCCCGTCTCGCCCGGGGGCAGCGGGTTGCCTTCCCTGTCCGCGATCCTGATGAGGGTATGCATCGTGGGTTGCCCCACACAATCCTCCTTTCGAAGCTGGTCGTGGGGCATGAGGTTGGTGATCGGTCCGGTTTCCGTGATGCCGTAAGTCTCGACGAGGTTCGGCGTCACTTTTTCGATCAGTTTGCGGCGCGTCTGCCGGTGAAGAGGGGCTCCGTAGGAAATAAAGATTTCGAGGGAGCTGAGGTCATATTGGTCCAGGCCCGGCACCTCGAGGATCCTTTCGCCCATCACGGGAACCATGGAAACATTCGTCACTTTCTCCCGGCCGATGGTTTCCAGGAAATCGACCGGGTCGAACCGGTTTCTCAGGATGACCGTACCTCCGAGGTAAAGCTGGCTCAGCCCGTAAAACGTGGAAGCGGTGTTCGCCAGGGAGGTGACGGCGAGGTAAACGCCCTTCGCGCTGTTGCCCAGGTCCACGGCCCGGATCAGGGTACGCTTGATCGTGCCGAGCTGAGAGAGAAGGGCCGCCTTCGGGATGCCCATCGTCCCTGATGTCGCCTGGATGATGTAGGGGTCTTGTTCCCGGATGTCGGTTTCCGGCTCAGAACTCGGGAAGCGGACGGCGAGATCTTCAAACGACACGGCACCCTCGAAGGTGGACGCTCCCACAGAGATGCAGCAGGAACAGCCCTTGAGCTCTGGCTTGAGCCGGGCAACGGCGGTTGCGAACTCCTGATCGAATACAAGAGCCCTCGGCTCAAAGCTGTTGATGATATGGAGCCATTCCGACGGGTTCGCCCTTGGGTTGAGGGGGAGCCGGATCATGCCTGCCTTGCCTATGGCAAAAAGAAGCTCAAAGTGCTCGATCAGGTTGCCTTGCAGCTGGCAGACCAGGTCCCCTTTTTTCAGGCCCAGATTCCTCAGGCCGTGGACGATGCTGTTCACCCTGGCGTTGAGATCCCTGTAGGTAATCGTCCGGCGATCGTCCTTGATCGCCATCTTCTCGGGAGCCCTGAGGGATTGGATCGTCAGAGATTGGGCGAAATGCATCGCATCAGCCCCCTTATTTTTTCAGGATCGTTACGGCGCAATTGCCTCCTGCGCCGAGGACATGGGCCAACCCCACCCTCGGGTCGGCGACCTGTCGGGGGCCTGCTTGTCCCCGCAGTTGCGTGACAATCTCCACGATCTGCCCGAGATGGGAGGCACCGATGGGCTCCCCCTTGCTGATAAGACCCCCGCTCATGTTCACAGGATGTTTGCCGCCGACTTCGGTCATGCCGTCGTCGATGAGCTTTCCCGATTCCCCTCGTTTACAGAGACCGAGGTATTCATAGATCTCCAGCTCACAGAAGGCGTCTGTATCCTGAACTTCGAAACAGTCTATGTCCTCCGGGCCGATGCCTGCTTCCTCGTAGGCTTTCTTCGCGGTCGCTTCCGTAGGGCTCGGGTTGGCTATCCTGCCGCTCATGTAGTCGAGGGGAGCGCGGAAATCCCCGGAATACATCGTGACCGTGTGGGCGCATGCAGCGATGCCAATAGGGTTACTCGTGTAGCGCCGGGCTTCTTCCTTAGGGCAAAGGATGAGCACCGCCGCTCCCTCGTTAGGAGCGCAGACTTCGTACAGGCGAATCGGATCGCAGACCAGGGGCGAGTTGAGGATCTCCTCCAGGCTGAATTCCTTCTGGTACATGGCATAAGGGTTGTGGACACTGTTCTTGTGGTTCTTGTACGCCACCTTGGCGATCTGGACTTCCGTCGTGCCGTACTCGTGCATGTGTCTTCGCGCGGTCATGGCCCAGTAACTGGGGTTCACGTCCATTCCCATTTCCACTTGCCACTTGTCGTAAATCATCGTTGGGTCCATAAACCCCCTTGGCATCTTTTCAACGCCGAGAACGAGGGCCAGCCCGGCAGATCCCGATTGTACGGACAGCATGGCCTGCCGCAGGGCCACGCCCCCGCTCGCACAGGCGGCCTCCACGTCGCAGACAGGGATTCCGTGGCAGCCCATGGGCCTGAGGACCCGAACACCGGAAGTTGCGGGCAGGTACATGCTGGAGAGGTATGCGGCCTGGATGTCGCGGATGTTGATTCCAGCGTCCTTCAAGGCCATGGTCGTGGCTTCCTGACCCATTTTGACAAAGGGCTTATCGCCGAATCGGCCGAACTTGTGTATTCCCACGCCTATGATTGCCAACTCATTCATGAGATGTATCTCCTCAGATGGGCTTGAACCTGAAAGCGATGACCTCGTTTCCGTCCCCGTCGGTGTAGAGCGGGTAAACGGACAGCTCGAGGTCCATGCCGATCCTCATCAGGTCGATATCCCCCTCGATGGGTGATACGACCCTGATGCCCTCGGGCAGGGCGACGAGTCCCAGGCCAAAGGGGACAAAGGGGTCAGGGCCTTTATAGTCCCCGGGGGGGCGGTGCCTGATGATCGTGTAGGTCCACAATTTGCCCTTTTTGCTGAGGGGAAGGTCCTGTATGTCCTGGCCCCCGCAGTTTGGACAGTAGCCCCGTTTCCCGAGAGAGACTTCCTCGCATCCCCGACAGCGGCCTCCCATGAGGCGCACCTCTTCCAGGGTGGTGAGGGGCATCGTGAAAAGGTCCTCCCGGATGGGAAGGCGTTTGGTGGTTTCCGTGTTCGCCATCGCTGAATGGACTCCTTCCTTTGGCGGTCTTGGTCTCACAGGCCCAGCTGTCCTGCGACGACTTCTCGGTGGAAATCCGCATCCCCGTAAGCGATTTCAGCGGACTTCGCTCTGCGAAAGTAGAGCTGCATGTCATGCTCCTGGCTGACGCCCATGCCCCCGAGAATTTTCACCCCCAAGAGAGATACCCTCCGGGAAGCGTCGCTCGCAAAAGCCTTGGCCATGGATATTTCCTTGTGCGCTGGAAGCCCCTCGTCCAACCGGGAAGCGGCATGATAGGTGAGAAACTTGGCCTGGTCTATGTCCCTGGCCATGTCCGCGCACTGGTGCTGGATCGCCTGAAAGCTCCCTATCTTCTTCCCGAACTGCACCCTTTCCTTGGCATAGTCGACAGACATCGCGAGCACCTGCTCCAGCATCCCCACGATGTAGGCGCTCTCCGAAAGGGCCCCCCACATACGGAGGTTTTCGAGAATCTCCTCCCCAGACCCCACTGACCCGACGAGGCATTCCTCGGAAACCAACACCTTGTCCAGGCTCACTTCGCACGGCTTGTCAAAGCCGATAGCGTCCAGGGCAAGGGCGCGCAACCCGGCGCTGTCGCGGGGAATCAAGAAGAAAGCCGAGCCCCGGTCCGTTTGCGCGCTCCAGAGAATCCGGTCCGCCACGTGGCCGAAGGGGACGTACAGCCTCGTGCCGCTGATCGTGAAACCGCCTTTTGCCTTTTTCACTTCTTCAGGGATGGATTTCTCCCCGAGCCTGTCATCCGGCCTGAAAGTCGCGGGGGAGACGATGATTTCTCCCTTGACGAGACCCGGCAGGATCTCCTTCTTTTGGGAGTTCTTTCCGTAGCGGTGCAGGCAAAGGCCCGATAGGATGGCCGGGATCAGGGGCCCCGGGAACAAGGCCTTTCCTGCTTCTTCCAGGATAAGAACCAGGTCCAGGAAGGTGCCGTCGATTCCCCCATAATCTTCGGGAAGGACGACCCCCAGCCATCCGAGTTGGGACATTTTTTTCCATTTGTCCGGCGCATATCCTTCGGACGTCGTCTCCACTTCCCTGGCAAGGCCTTTCACTTCCTTTTCCAGGAAGGTCTTGGCCGAACGGAGGGTGATTCGCTGAAGTTCCGAAAGGTCAAATTCCATTCTTTTCCTCCCCAAAACGCATCCTGCCGCTGTCAGTCTCTCGGCAAACCCAGCCCTCTCTGGGCGATGATGTTTCGCATGATTTCAGAGGTTCCCCGGGTAATGAGAGTCTCCAGGGTGTCCCTGTAAAGCCATTCGTATTTGCCGTCCATCTGAGCCCATTTGCTGCCCTTTTTGACCTGGCCATGGGGCCCCAGGATCTGCATGGCTGTGTTGACGAGGGCCTGCTCGGTTTCAGCCACGAGCATTTTCAACATGCCTGCCTCGTAGTTGGGGATCTTTCCCTGGTCGAGCATCCAGGCCACGCGGAAGGCGAGGAGTTTTGCCGACTCGATCTCGATAGCCAGCTGGGCAAGCCTCTGCCGCACCAGGGGGTCTTTGGATTTTCCCGCATCTTTAGCGTATCCCACGATCTCCTGCAGGTCCCTCTGGAGCCCTCCGACCGTGGAGATTCGCTCGTAGTCGAGGGCCTCCAGGATGTAGTAGAAGCCCTTGTGAACTTCTCCCACGAGGCAATCCTTCGGAAGCTTGACGTTGTCGTAGAAGACTTCGTTGGTCCGTCTTCCCCCGACCGTCCAAATGGGACGGATGGTGATCCCCGGCGTTTCTTTCAGGTCAACGATAAACAGGGAAATGCCCTTGAATTTCTTGTCCAGGACCGCTGTTCGCGCTCCCAGCCAGTGGTACCGGGAATAGTGGACCCTTGTGTTGAACAGCTTCGACCCATTTATCAGGAAGTGATCCCCCTTGTCTTCGGCCTTCATGGAGAGGGATGCGAGGTCTGACCCTGCCTCGGGTTCCGTGTACCCCAGGGCATATTCCACTTCGCCCCGGGCAATCTCCGGCAGGTACTTTTCTTTCTGCTCCTCTGTGCCTCGCTTGAGAATGACCGGTCCTGCCATGCCTGCGCCGACGAGGGTGTAGACATCGGTGAAATGGTGCAAAAGCTCCATGATGATGTACTTGTAGATGTAGGAGAGTTCGAGCCCGCCGTACCTCTTGGGCCATGTGGGGCAGACCCATCCCCTTTTCCCCATCATCCCGAGAATCTTCCAGCACTGAGGGCCGAGGCCCATTCCGGAATCCCATTCCTCTTTGGCTTTTTCCGCTGTCTCCCTTTCCTTAACGAAGAAATCCCGAACTTCTTCCTGAAAACGCTCCTCTTCAACGGAAAAACTGAAATCCATCCTTCATCCTCCTCGCTCTCAGACTGCTCGGGACGAATGACCCCGTTCCGAGGGAGGGGTTAAAACCCCTCCCCTGCGAATCACTCAATGCGTCCTGGAAGATTACCAACCAATGGGTGGGCCACGACGCAACCCCTCGACCAACTTATGATGCCGACGCCAGGCCACGCATCCTATAGCAGGTGTTCCTCCGCGTCAACCAGGTTCCCCAGATAAATCCCATGGGGAGCACTTTTTTCAACTTGACGGTGTAGGAGAATTCTAATACAAAACGAAGAGTCTCGATACCCTGCCTGATGGAATCAGCTTCAAAGACTCACGAAAGATCCAGTCTCAGGAACGGTCGCCGAAGACGCTCCGGTCGGTAGGGACAGCGGCTCTGTCGTATCGGGCTTCGGGGCTGTGCAGGTCGTAAACCCGTTAGATCAAAGGAGGAGGAGAGTATGAAAAAGAGAAGTTTATTGATTTGGCTCATGGCTATCCTACTCGTTGTTCCGGCTTTTGTGATGATGGGAGGAGAGAGCGAAGGGGCGGAGAAGAAACCGATCAAGATCGGGGTCGTGACATCGAAATCCTCTTTTCTCGCCTATCATGGGAAATACGCGGAATGGGGCTACAACATGGCTGCCGAAGAGGTGAACAGCGAGGGAGGCGTCCTGGGCCGTCCCGTCGAGCTCATCTGGCGCGATGAACAGGCCAAACCGGACGTGGCTGTCAGGGAGGCAAGAGACCTGGTGTTCGGTGAGAAGGTGGATTACCTGATCGGATGCTTTATCACTTCCACGACAAACGCGGTTTCCACTTTTGCCAAAGAGAACAAGGTTCTCTTCATGGGCTCCGGCGTTGGCGTGGCCCTCACCGAGGAAGACGGGCACCGCTACTTCTTCCGCTTGAGCGCCAACTCCACCATGATGGCAAAGGCCATGTCCATGCTGGTCCAGCGGAAGGGTTACAAGAAGGTCTGGATCATCGCGCCCGACTATGCCTTCGGCCATCAGTGGGTCAACGACGGAAAGGTATTCCTGAAGGAGCTGATTCCCGGTGTCCAGCTTGCGGGTGAGAACTTCACTCCCCTGGGGGAGAAGGATTTCGGTCCCTATATCGCCGACATGAGCAGGGGCAAGCCAGACGTGGTTTTCAGCGTCCTCTTCGGCCGTGACCAGGGTTCTTTCGTGAAACAGGCAAATTCCTTCGGCCTGTTCAAGAACACGCAATACGTTGGGGACTTCGGGCCCGAGAGCTTGAGACCCTACGGCCTGGAAGTGCCCGAAGGTTTGCTGGGGATGTCCTATTATGAGGTCCAGATTCCGAAGATACAGGAGAACAAGAGGTTTTCCGATAAATTCAAGGCCAAGTACGGCGACTGGCCTTCTCGGGAGGCGATGCACTATTACAATGCCGTGCATCTGTTGGCCCTGGCGATAAAAGCGGCCGGCAAGACAGACACGGAAGCCGTGATCGATGCCCTGGAGAAGGTGCGCTACAAATCTCCGTCGGGTGAGCTGTGGTACA
>JAGUZM010000057.1 GCA_020060805.1 Deltaproteobacteria bacterium
AAAAGCCCTACCATACCGGCGGCTACCTCGAACTGAGGCCCACCCTGTTCGGTCTGGACCGGGAGGCCGCGCTTTACAAGCTGAGATTCTACGACCGGGATGAAGGAAAGACGGTTGAGCAAATCACTTCCATCCTGCAACTGGATGGAAGCCTCGAAAAAGGGATGGCCAGGGTCTTTGCCAGGGCCAATTTTGAGCTGAATCATTCCTATCTGGGTTGGAGCAACGAAGCAAAGCTGTATGAAGGGTATGTGTCGCTCAAGCCCAGCCAGTCGGTGAACTTCCATTTCGGAAAACAGACCATGAAATGGGGCAAGGGGTATGCCTGGAACCCGGTGGCCTTCGTGGATCGACCCAAGAACCCCGATGAGCCGGACCTCAACCTGGAAGGTTTTTTCATGGCCTCCGCCAATGTCATCAGGAGCTTTGACGGTCCCCTCAAGACCTTCTCCTTCACACCGGTCCTCGTCCCTGCCTACGGAGACATGAACGACGACTTCGGAGAAACCGGAAAGTTCAATGTCGCCGCAAAACTCTACCTCCTCTATTACGACACGGACGTCGACTTCATGTTCTTGAGCAAGGGGAGCAGGAGCGCCAGGTACGGCTTCGACTTTTCCAGGAATCTCCTCACCAATTTCGAAATCCACGGTGAGTTCGCATGGATCACGGAGTTCAAGAAAAGCGTCGTAGACGAGACGGGAACACCCTCTCCGAGCGAGTCCGATGTGGTGAGTTTCCTCGTCGGATTGCGGTACCTGAGTGCACAGGATACCACCTACATCTTCGAATACTACTACAACGGCACAGGCTTCACGCAGGGCGAGGTGGAGGATTTCTTTCCTTTGTCAATCGTGGATATGATGCCTATCTTTCCACCCGCAACGACGCCCTCCTCAAGAAGGCTCAGACCCTGAGCGAAAGCGCTTACGGCCGAGCCAATGTGATGAAAGACTATATTTACCTCCGCATCAGCCAGAAAGAGCCCTTTGATATTCTCTACTTCACCCCCTCCATCACCTGGATCTTCAACCTGGATGATCGGAGCTTCACCCTTTCTCCGGAATTGCTCTACACCGGCATCACCAACCTCGAGCTGAGACTCAAAGCTACGGCGCTCGCCGGCGGGCACTTCACCGAATACGGGGAAAAGCAGAACGACTACCGGATAGAGCTGAGGCTGAGATACTATTTCTGACGCCCCTGTGAGCATCGGGTTGAAGCATGCATCCCTGCGAAGAGGGGAAGAAGGGAGGAAAGCGAACTGAATGACTGCCATTGCCGCAGAGGGTTTGGCCAAGCGATTCGGTGAGGTTCAGGCTGTTGCGGGTGTGAGCTTCGAGGTGGTCCAGGGAGAGCTGTTCGGTTTCTTAGGCCCCAACGGCGCAGGCAAGACCACCACGATCAACATGCTCACCGGCCTGGCCCGGCCGGATGCGGGCAGAATCCGGATTATGGGCATTGACTGCACGGGCAAACCCAAGGCCGCCCAGCACCTGATCGGCGTTGTCCCGGACGAGAGCACCCTCGGGGCCTATGGAGAAATCCGCGCTCCTAAGCCTCCGGTCGGCAACAGCGCAAACTATGGGAACCCTTAATTGCTTTCTTTCCGGTGGGGAAGGTTGTCCTGGCCGCCCAGCATATGGTTGAGGCTGTTTTGGAGATCTGTACGGAATCGGAGCAGACACCTGCACTCCTCGATGTTCCCGCCGAGCAGGTCTTGTTCAGGGCAGGTTCGGCAAGCGTCGGCTTGTTGAAGAAGACGGCGCATTTCCGGAGGGTCTTGGATGGTTTCCAATTTGTTGAGAACAGCATCGACATCTTTTCTGCACATCATATTTCTCCTTCGCTTTCCAGGAAGGATCTCGGCAGCCCAGAGGCACTTAGAGGCCGGGGAAGCCTGCTGCATATTTTGCAGCGGTGAAGACCATGACCCCGGCAAGCATCCATTTGATTGCCTTTGCCGGTACGTACTCCTAGCCGACTGCACCGGGATATATTTCTGCCATTCCCCCTACTCCGAGAAAAACATTTGGGAGTCCGCTGGCACGCAGATTCTGATTTGGAATATTTGCCCTCTCAAATCTTAGTGCCCATATAACGGATGAACAGATCTACGAAAATGCCGATACCGAAAGCCCATGCCATATTGGGCACCGCCAAGGCGATGCCGGCGATAAGAAGGGCCACGAAAAATTCCTCGTTGCTTTTGAGACTGCGAACCAAAGGACAGAGTTCCAGCCCCGCAAATATCAGAAGCACGCCGAGGACCGAGTTGGGGGTAAGGGCCAGGACGGTGAGACCGAATTCTCCTAAAACAAGCGCCAAGACCACAAGAATAGCGCCGATCATGACAGGGGCGCCGCCGGTCCTTGCTCCGAAACGATAATGGGCGGCAAGTCCGCCAGTACCGTGGCACATTGGAACCGCACCAAAAAAACCAGCAGGAAGATTGGCAAGGCCCATGGTCAGTGCAAATCGGCCGGCCTTTGTTCTTGAAAGCAGAGGGCTGTTCGGGAAAACACTGTTACACATATCGGCGGTTCCTACGCAGGCGTTTCCAATCGTTAATGGTATTTGAGGGAGGATAAGCATGATAAACGCTGTCCAAAAATCTTGAAGCGAAGGCGAGATCAGATGAACAGGTGTCGGACCGATTCTTAGAGACTG
>JAGUZM010000170.1 GCA_020060805.1 Deltaproteobacteria bacterium
AAACTAACCCGCCACAAAACACATCGGGTTCGAAACCCTGAAAGAGCTTATGAACTCTCCTTCTTCTCATCTTTGGGTCAGCGAGATCAAATCGAATGATCACGTCCAGGGGCAGTATCTCGTCAAGATGAAGCGGATGGGGTCAACAAAGCGGGGGGACCCTTTTCTCATCATCACTCTGGCGGATCGCACCGGCGAAATAGAGGCGAGGGTTTGGGAGAGGGTGGAGGAACTTTCCCCTCTCTTCAAGGAAGGGGATGTCCTTGAGGTGGAAGGGACGGCCAGTTCTTACCGAAACCAGCTTCAGCTCACCCTTTCAGGATTGAAACCGGTGAAGGATTGGGAAGACGGATCTATTTTCCTGGAAGCGACAAAGAAGGATGTAACGAAAATGACGGCCTCCCTGAGGGAGGTTTCAAAAGCCATAAAGAGCTCCCGGATAAGAGCCCTCGTGGAAAGCTTCCTTTCTGACAGGCAGTTCATGCAGCGCTTCAAAAGGGCGCCCGCTGCCAAGAACTTCCACCATAACTACCTCGGCGGACTTCTGGAACATACCCTATCCGTGTGTGAGATGGCTAAGCTGGTGATAGAGCATTATCCTGAGTTGGACGGGGATCTTCTCCTCACGGGCGCCTTCCTTCATGATGTGGGTAAAGTCAAAGAGCTGCGCTGGGACCGGTCCATCGACTACGCGGATGAGGGGAGGCTCATCGGTCATCTGATCCTGGGTGTTGCCATGGTGGATGAAAAGCTGTCGAACCTGAAGGATTTCCCGGAGGATGTCGCTCTGAGATTGAAACACCTTATTTTGAGCCACCACGGCGAATACGAATTCGGCTCCCCCAAAAGACCCAAGTTTCTGGAAGCGATAGCCCTCCACCTGATCGACGACCTGGATGCCAAGATCAACGGTCTGGGCCGGTTCATGGAAAAGGACAAACAGGAGGGAAACTGGACGGAATTCAACCGGCTCTTCGATAGGTATTTTCTGAAAGGCAAAGCTCAAAGGAGGGAAGAAAAAGGAGAAAAGGAAGGGCACAGAAAGGGGCAGAGAGGGCTCTTTTCGTAGCAGGTCGCTGAAAAACGCTCATCTACTTCGTTGCCCTTATTCCTCGTCATTGCGACGTACTTTCGTGTACGTCTCACTCCTCGGCCCGCCGGAGGCGGATAAAGATTGTCGGGCGCCTCGTATCTGAGCGTTTTTGAGCAACCTGGGAGGAGGAGTTTTTTCAGCGCTTTTTGGTGAGGCGAAGGTGAATAGGTCCATTAGGCGCTGAAATGGAACAGGGTTTCATCGAATTCCGCTTTTCCCGCGTACCGCTCCATCAGGGAATCACGAAACATCTTGTAGATATCCAGGCTCGCGTCGAACCCACACGCTTGCATCCCTTTCTGAACCTCCTCGAGGGATGGGGGGCAGCCTTTGACGAGCACGGCTTGACCGGCGGCCGGGTCCTTTCTGTTCTTCTTGATCATGCAATTCCCCAGGAGGAATGTCTTCCTCGCTTTGCCGGAGGGCTTCATGGTCTTGCCGGTGAGGATCTCAATCTCATCAAAAGGGGTCCCTTTGTAGCTCGCCATGAGCAGTGTCATAACAGGGCCGTAGAGGCCCGAGCAGCCGGTGCAAAGGGTTTTGTCATACTTCGGGAATGAAACACCGCTGACTCCTATTCTGTCCCAGGCTTTCGGGCCCGTATCATCTTCCCGCCACGTGTTGTCCCACTTCAGGGTCTTCTTGAGCTCCCGAAAAGGGGTCCCTCTCAAGTCAAAGGCATCGAGGCTCAAGGAGCGATCATGGCGTTCGGCAAACTCTCTCAGGTGATCCACCTTTGAGGGATCGATGCCGGCCAGAAAAGCGGCCACGACATCTACGCTGAATGGATCTCTTGATGCGATCAAGGCATTCATGCGAACAGCTCTTCCGAAAACAAAGGGCCCTCTCTCCAATCCGTAGATGCCGTCGAGAACCGTGAGGGCCGGGATTATCTTCTCAACGAACCGGGAAAGATGATGGTCCAGGGACCCGTCGGATCCGTGACAGAATTTGCGGGACTTGAGGGAAAGACATCCCTTGAGATTCTTGAGGCCGAGGGAGAGGGTTGCCTGGTTGTGGGTCTTGAGGACAGGCATGTTGATCAAAAAATCCGATTCCAGTGCCCTTTGAGCTACTTCAAGGCGGCAGTCGCCGAAATCGACTTTCTGAAAAGGGCCCTCCAGGAGGTCGATCAGCTTCACCCCATAGCGTTTTGTAAGGCTGGGATAGCCGAGGTATTCATAAATGCGGTGGGTTGAAACGCCATAGCCCTTCACCCGGACCGAGCCTTCTCCGATGGTGATTCTCTCCACGCCATATTCCTTGAGCAAAATGACCATGTCATGAACCAGCCGCGTGGTGGTGAATACGCCGTAAAGGGACATGGGATGCCGGTCATCAAGGGCCACAAGGTTGGGCTTGATGAGCACATCCAGGTCAGGTTGTAAACCGCTGAATCCGTCGCAGAGTTGAACCAGTTCTCGCAGGGAATCGGGGGAGGCCTCGTAACGTTTCAGGGCAACCGTGGTTCTTTCCATGGGTTGGTTCCTCTTATTTTGA
This sequence comes from Deltaproteobacteria bacterium, assembly GCA_020060805.1. GTDB lineage: Bacteria > Desulfobacterota > DSM-4660 > Desulfatiglandales > HGW-15 > JAHECH01. The sequence goes on from JAGUZM010000170.1 coordinate 2,594, forward strand.
GGAAGGTTAATTCTCTTTGCGACAGAGGCACTCCGTCTCACCGCAAACATCACAGACGTAGGTATCGTGAGGCACTCTGGTTTTCTTCCTGAGCCGAAGAAAAACGTACACTGACCCTGCGGCGCAAAGAATAAGTGCGATCAAGAGCCACATGATTCCTCCGATGAGAAAGAAGCCTATGAGGCAAGATCCGATGCAAGACTTCCCATCGATCACGCCTACGCGGCAGATGACCGACGGCTAATCCGTGACCTCGAAGATCTCCATTTCCAGGGGCGTGAGGATCTCGCACCCGTTCTCCGTGACCATGACGGTGTTTTCAAGCCCCACCGACCCCTCCCCGGGGAACACGATCTTTGGCTCCACGGCCAAGGTCATCCCCTCCTCGAGGGGATAGGAATGGCCCTGGGCGAGAAAAGGGAATTCGTTCAGCTCCAGGCCTATTCCATGGCCGATGAAACGGGTCTGGAGGCCGGGGGGGCCGAGGTAGCTCTTTTTGTACCCGAGCTTTTCCGCGAACTCAAGGGTGTTCCTGAAAATACTTTCGCAATTCGCCCCGGCCCGGGTCTCTGAAAGAGCAGCGTCATGGATCTCCCGGCATGCCTCGTAAGCCTTTGCAAATTTCCTTTTGAGCTTGCCTACGGAGAACATCCGAGTTTGGTCTGCCTGATATCCCTGATAGCAGATGCCGAAATCCACCAGGATCGGCTCGTGGGCCTTCATTCGCTTCCGGCTTGCGCCCACAGGAAAAGCGGGAGACATCCCGAGCCCGCCCATGGGTGAATCGGACTGGCTGACAATGCCTCCCGTAAGACCGCTCAGGATGTGCCAGCTGTAAGCTTCGTAGTTAAAAGATCTGACCCTGAGGATGCCTTCATGGCCCTGCGCCTTGGCAACAGCCTCCAGATGGCCGGCGAACTCGATTTCGCTCATT
>JAGUZM010000151.1 GCA_020060805.1 Deltaproteobacteria bacterium
CCGGCAGGGTCTGAGATATACGCCCTCGTTCCGTGTCCGACATCTGGGTATCCCACCCGCCGGTGGCGACGAACACGGCGTCGTAGCCTTCCTTGAGGAGAGAATCGATCGTGAAATCCCGGCCCAGTTTCTTGTCCAGTTTCGCCTCCACGCCCGCTTCCAGGATGCCGTTGATCTCGTAATCCAGCACATCCCTCGGAAGCCGGTTTTCCGCAATGCCCGTGCGCAGCAACCCGCCGAGCCGCGCCGTTCCTTCATAGACCGTCACCTCATGGCCGAGGCGATTGGCGAAGTAAGCTGCGGTGAGCCCCTCCGCCCCCCCGCCGATCACCGCAACACGCTTGCCCGTTTGGGGAGCCCTCTGGATCTGGACGCGCTGGCCTGAACGCATCTCGTAGTCGGCTGCGAAGCGCTTGAGATGATTGATGGCCACAGGCTCGTCCACGAGGGTGCGACGGCATTCGTACTCGCAGGGATGGATGCAGATACGGCCGCAGACCAGGGGGAAAGGGTTGGTCTCCTTGATCACCCGGACCGCCTCCGGGTAGTTTCCTTCCCGGATCTCACGGATGTAGACGGGGATCTCGATCCCCGCCGGGCAAGCCCTCTGGCAGGGCGCCGTGCACTGGTCCAGGGTGTATTCGTTCTGTACCCTCCTGGAGTTGGAAGTCAGGGTGATGATGTGTTTGGGACAGATTCGCTCGCACGTCCCGCACCCCGTGCACTTCAGGAGGTTCACCACAGGGAGGTTGTCCGGACCCATGGAAAGGGCGTCGAAGGGGCATGCCCTCGCGCAGGTGCCCAGGCCGATGCACCCGATGGGGCAAACCTTGGAGCCTCCGCTCAGGAGCGCCGCAGCCCTGCAATCCCTCACCCCCTCGTACATGAACTTGAGATCCGCGTCCTGAAACCCGTAGGTACAGCCCGGCCGCGCCACGTCCGGCTCCTTCGCTTCAAAAGCGACGCCCAGAATCCTGGCAATGCTCGGGCCAAGGTCCGGCCCTCCGGCCACGCATGAGGCAGGGGTCGTTTTCCCTTTGACGATCGCCTCGGCATTGGCATTGCAGCCCGGCAACCCGCACCCGCCGCAATTGGCGCCGGGCAGCACGTCGGCGATCGCCTCGATCTTGGGGTCCACGTAAACATAAAAGATCTTGGATGCCAGGGCCAGTCCCACACCACAGAGGACACCCAAGCCTCCCATCAGCAATATCGCAGAAACCATTCCGCTCCTCCTGTAACGACTACACCATTCCCTTGAACCCAAAGAAGGCGAGGGACATCAAACCGGCCGTCGCAAGGCCGATGGACGTATCCCGGAAAGGCTTCGGCACCCTCCCGAGGGTGATGCGCTCCCTGATGCCCGCAAACAGGATCAGGGCAAGACCGAACCCCGCCGGATAGGCCAAGGAGGCGATAATCATCTGAAGAAAATTATAATCCTCATTCACGTTGATGAAACAGACCCCCAGGACGGCGCAGTTCGTCGTGATCAGGGGCAGGTAAATCCCCAGGCCGATGTAGAGCACGGGAATATTCTTTTTCAGGAACATCTCCACGAATTGAACCAGGGTCGCGATGACGAGGATAAAGGCCATCGTCCTCAGAAACTCCAGGTTGAAGGGCTTGAGGAGGTATCGCTCCACGAGCCACGTCACTGTGCCTGCCATGACCAAAACGAAGATCACGCCCATGGCCATGCCCACGGCGGTTTCCATCTTCTTGGAAGTACCGAGGAAGGGGCAGTTCCCGAGGTACTGGATCAGGAGAATGTTGTTCACGAAGATCGCACTCACCATCAGGAAAAAGTAGTCACCCATCTCTTCTCTCCTCTCCTGCGAAGACCCTTATTTCTTCCCGAGAATGTTCATGATACAGAGCATCAGCCCCAAACAGACGAACGCCCCGGGAGCTGTCACGAGAAAAGCAAAGGGCTTGTAGCTCTCGGGCATCACCGCGATGTTCCAGAACGTCCCGTTCCCGAAGATCTCCCGAATGGCTGCCAGAACCACCAGGGAGATGGTGAACCCGATTCCCATCCCCAACCCGTCCGCGAGGGATCGCAATATGCCGTTCTTGGAGGCGAACGCCTCGGCACGGCCGAGGAGAATACAGTTCACCACGATCAGGGGGATGAAGATCCCCATCCGCAGGAACAGGGGATAGGTGTAGGCCTGCATCAGAAGTTCCACGACGATCACGAACGTGGCGATCACCACGATGTAGCAAGCAATCCTCACGTTCTTCGGAATGAGCTTCCGGAGCAAAGATATGAGCACGTTGGAGCATGCGAGCACAAAGGTGACGGCCACGCCCATGCCAAAGCCCGTGTCCACCCCTTTCGTCATCGCCAGGATCGGACACAGGCCGAGGACGAGCCTGTAGGGAGGCACTTCAGCCCACAGCCCTTTCGTGAATTCCTGAACAACAGTCCTTGCCATAACCCATCCCCTCCCTAAGTCTTTTTGATGGATTTAACTTTTTCCTCAATTTCAGGTTTCAGCCGCTTGTACACATCCGCCAGGGTGCTCACCCCCGCCACCACGCCCTTGGATGAGACCGTGGCACCGCTCAGGGCATCGATCTTGCCCCCCTCGTTTTTCATTTTGACCGGTTCGACAACGGGCAACCCCTTGAACTGCCCGGTGAAGGATGGTTCGGTCTTCACCCTTGAGCCCACCCCGGGGGTCTCGCGGAAGGTGGTCACCCCGACGCCGACGAGCTGGTCGTTCTCCAGGTTCACGGCCACCACCAGACCGATGTCCCCGCCGTACCCTTTGCCCGAGGATTCGAGGACCACCGTGTTCGCTTTCCCGTCAAACACGCCGACATACACCGTCCTCTCGTCCTTGCCGTCCTGGATCTTGAAACGATCCGCGAGGGGGTCATTGGTGCATCCTGTGAGAACCTCCACGATCGCAGGGCCCTTCACGAACTTGAGCTGCTGGTACTCGATGCGATCCTTGGTCGCGGCCCGCAGGGTCCCGAGAAGGCCCCCTGAGATGCCGCTGAACAGGACCACGGCCACAAAAAGATTCATCATATCACGCATGTTCCACACCCTTTCCTAGAGATCTCGGCCTGATTTTGTCGAGAAGGGGGTTGGCGATGTTCATCAGGAGAATCGCGAAAACCGCGCCGTCCACGAAGAACCCCACATTCCGGATGAGCACGGTCAGGGCTCCGCACCCGAGGCCGTATATGACCATCGGAATCGTGTTCACGGGAGACGAGGAATCTTCGGTGGCCAGGAAAAAGGCGCCGATCAGGGTGTAACCCGTGACCAGATGAAACAGAGGGCCTCCGTATTTCGAAGGGTCACCGAGTTGAAAGAAAAAGGCTGTCAGAAATAGGCCCGCCAGGAATGAAACGGAGATTTCCCAGCGAATGAAGCCCCGAAACATCAGGTAAACCCCGCCCAGGACAAGGCCAAGGCCGAAAGCGGCACCGACGGCGCCGGATTGCTGCCCGAGGAACATCTTCCAGATTCCGTATTCGGAAGCCTTCTCCGGCCCAAAGTACTTCATCACCGTGAGGGGGTACGTCATGGCGAACCCGAGCTCGACATCGCGCAGGGCATCGTCAAAGTCCATCAGCTCGCCCCACGACAGGATGAGAATGGCCACCGCCACCAGGGCCGGGTTGAGGGGGTTGCAGCCTATGCCGCCGAACATGTGTTTGCCCACCACCATGGCCACAAAGGTTCCTGCGATGACCGCATACCAGGGGGTCGTTGCCGGCAGGAGCATGCCCAGGAGGAGCCCGATCAGGGCCGCATTTCCGTCTCCGATGCTGACGGGCCGCCTCATCACCCGGTTCAGCAGGTACTCCCAGATCATGGCCGAGGATACAGAAAAAGCGACGACTCTCAGGGCCGGAACGCCGTAGTGGTAAATGCCCATGATCACGGCCGGAAGGGCTGCGAGCATGATATGGTAGCTTTTTTCCGTGATACTGCTTCCGTTGTGCCCGTAGGGAGCATGAGAACCAACATAGAGCTTCTGCTCAAGCATGGGATTCCTCCGCGATCTTTGTCCGACGGTATTCGTATTTTCCGAGCATGATGTGCTGGAATATCGGAATTCGTGCGATGCAGACATAACTGCAAAGCCCGCATTCGACACAGGAGAAGAGGTCGTAGCGGTCGGCAGCCTCTTCCCAAAGGCCGTTCTCCAGGAACCGGATGAGCATGTTCACGGGTATCCTGGCTGGACAGGCCCGGACGCATTCTCCGCAGTTGACGCAGGGGGCGTCGGAGTTCCTGATGATCTGGGTTCCGTCTTGCACCAGGATGGCGTCGGTGTCGTACTCAACCGGCGTGTCTTCGGAGAGCAAGGGACGGCCGGTCATCGGCCCGCCGATGACGACCCGGTCGCCGTGGGCCGCCCCTACCTTCAGGGCATTCAGGACATCCCTCACGGGCGTGCCGATCCTCGCTCTCGCGTTCACACGAGATCCCTCCTTGCCCACAACGGTCAGGATTTTCTCGACGGGCATCAACCCGGATCGTTCGGCCTTGCCCAAAGCGCTCACCGCCTCAGCGCCGACAAACCCGACCCCCACGTCCTGAAAACCGCCGTTCACAGGCACTTCCCTGCCCAGCACCTTTTTTGCGAGGAGTCTGGGAAGGGTGGAGGGATACGAGGGATCTACGCCCTTCACCTCGACGCCGGCGGCCTTGACCCGGTCCACGAGGGGAAAAGGGACCAGAAGGAGCATCCTCTCCGCGCCGATCATCCCTTTGAGAGCATCGATGCCCCGCGCCAGATCTTCGCCTCCCGTGCTTGCCGCGAGCTGGCTCGTGATCACGAAAAGATCTTTGTCAACGCCGTTGATCACGAGGGTCTTCGGCAGGGGATCATAACGCAACAAGGACCCGAAATCCGGCTCGCCCGGCAGGGAATCGAAAAAGGCTCGGGCGTTTTTCAAGGAAGAGGCCCTTTCGGTTTTCCCGAACTCCTCGTCCCATTCGTCCTTCGTGACTTCAATCGCGATGGATGTGGAGGCCTGACCGCGATACCCGGCCGGGGGGGTGATGGACCTGATCGTTCCTGTGACGGGCGAAACGAAATGCCCTTCGCTCCTGGACGTGAGCCGGAGCCTTTGCCCTGTCCTGACCTTGGTGCCCAGCCGGATGAGGAGGTCATCCACGCCGGCAAAGGCCTCTTTAACGTGAATAAAACTTTTCGCAGGCAGAGGGATTCCCGCCGGCCCCTCTTTTTCTTGAATACCGATCACCGAGCATTTCAGCCTGGGCTTTCCCCAGCCGAAAAACGACCGCTTCATTATCTCTCCCTCCTCATCATCCCGATCCGATCACCGCGTCAAGTGACATCCCGAGCAGTCCACCGGGCCAAGGCCAAAATCCTCATGGCACCCCTGGCATTGCTTGTGCATGGCATCCGGCCTTCTCAAGGCATCCTCTCCGCTCGGCGTGTGACACTCCCCGCAGGCTATGACCTTTGAGTTTTCGTCTTCCATGTCATGGTGACAGTCCTTGCAACCGATCCCGTAACCCTCGTCCGAGGCGTGTTTCTTGTGGTCAAAGAGCACGTTACCGCCGATGTTCTTGAGCACGAGCCGGATAGGTTCCTCGGGCGCCTTGGCTGGATAAGCCGCGTATGAAATGACCGCCACGAGGAGCAGGATCGCTGCCAGGCCATAGGCCACAAAGGTTTCCTTTTTCCCGTTCATCTCTATCCCTTTCCAGAACCCATATGGACGTCACATCGAATCATCTCGTCTTCCAAGGGCCTCCCCTCGCGAGGGGTGAAAAACCTTTACGAAATCGCATCCACCGGGCAATTGGTGATGCAGCTCAGACACTTGATGCACTTGCCCTTGTCGATGTAAGCCGGCTCCTTCTTTTTCCACGCGATAGCCTCCACAGGGCAGTTCTTGAAACAAATCCCGCATTTCTTGCACAATTCCACGTCCACTTCGAACTTGAGGAGGGCCGCGCAGCGCCTCGCGGGGCATCGCTTTTCAGAAATGTGGGCCTCGTATTCGTCCCTGAAATACTGAAGCGTGGAAAGCACCGGGTTCGGCCCGGTCTGGCCCAGGCCGCAGAGGGAGCTGTTCCGGATCATCTCGCTCAGCTCTTCCAGGAGCTCAATATCTCCGGGTTCCCCATGACCATGGGTTATCTTCTCCAGAATATGGAGCATTCGCTTTGTTCCCTCGCGGCAAGGGGTGCACTTTCCGCACGATTCATCCTGGATGAAATCCATGAAGAATCGGGCCATGTCCACCATGCAGGTCTGATCGTTCATGACGATCATCCCCCCTGAACCCATGATGGCCCCCAGTTTGGTGATCGATTCGTAATCCACCGGGGCATCGATAAACGCCTCGGGTATGCAACCGCCGGACGGCCCCCCGAGCTGAACCGCCTTGAATTTCCTCTTCTTGGGGATGCCCCCTCCGATGTCAAAAATGATCTCCCGCAGGGTGATGCCCATGGGCACTTCCACGAGGCCGATGTTGTTCACGGCCCCGGTCAACGCGAAGACCTTTGTTCCCTTGCTCGTCTCCGTGCCTATGGCCGCATACCAGTCGCCCCCGTTCTGAATAATCTGCGCCACGTTCGCATAGGTCTCCACGTTGTTCAGGACCGTCGGTTTTTCCCAGAGGCCCTTCTGGGTCGGAAAGGGCGGTCTTGGCCTGGGCATGCCTCGCTTTCCCTCGATCGACTGCATGAGTGCCGTCTCCTCGCCGCACACGAAGGCCCCCGCCCCCTGGTAGACCTCCACGTCAAAATCAAAACCGCTGCCCAGGATGTCCTTCCCCAGCAACCCATACTCCCGGGCCGCGGCGATCCCGATGTCGAGCCGCTTGATGGCCAGGGGGTACTCCGCCCTGCAATAGATATAGCCCTGATGCGCACCGATGGCCTTGGCTGCGATCGTCATCCCCTCCAGCACCGCATGGGGGTCTGCCTCCAGTATGCTCCTGTCCATGAAAGCGCCCGGGTCTCCCTCGTCGGCGTTGCAAAGGGCGTACTTGACCTCCCCGGGCGATTGACGGGCCAATTCCCACTTCAAGCCTGTGGGGAAGCCGGCCCCTCCCCTGCCCCGGAGGCCTGATTTCTTCACCTCAGCGATGATCGCTTCAGGGCTCATCTCCAGCAACGCCTTCCCGGCGGCGAGGTACCCGTCTCTTGCGATGTATTCATCGATGCTCTCGGGGTCGATGATGCCGCGGTTCTTGAGGGCGATCAGGCGCTGCTTCGCATAAAAAGGAATGCTGTTCATTTCAGGAATGCTTTCAGCAGAAGCAGGCTCCTTGTAGAAGAGCTTCTTCACCGGCCGCCCCTTGAGAAAATGCTCCTCCACCAGATAAGGAATGTCTTCGGGTTTGAGCCTTTGATAGAAAATGCCCTGGGGTTGAACGATCATCAGGGGCCCTTGGGCGCAGAAGCCGTTGCACCCCGTTTCAATGATCCGGATCTCCCGATCCAGTTTCTGGCGCGTCAGTTCTTTTTGTAGGGTTTCCTTGACTTCCAGGCTTCCTGATGCATGGCAGCCCGTGCCGCCACACAAAAGCAAGTCCATTCTGTAAACGCTCATGTTCCGGCCTCCTATGACCTAGCCCGATGCCTCAGCCCTTCGGGGTTGGCCTTAAGCTGCGGCAAGTCTTTCAATCGCTGGGGTGATGACACCCCTGATCACTTCATCCTGGCCAGGGCGAAATCCGTCTGAACCTCGCCCAGGAGCACGTGTCTCTTGAAAACCTGGCGCATCCTGTTCCTGTCCATGTGCTGGTAGATGACCGGGGCCTGGCCTTTCGCCTCCACGGTCACGTTGGGTTCGCTGCTGCACATCCCCATGCATCCGGCTGTCATCACCCGAATATCCTGTCTGTCAGCCTCCGCCATTTCCTCCAGGAGGCTGTCCATCACCTCTCTTGCCCCTGCCGCGATGCCGCACGTCCCCATGTGGACGGTGATCTTAACCGTGGTCTCGCCCTCCCTGAGGGAGGTCGACTTCCTGGCAGCATCCCGGAGCTTCTTGAGGTCTTCGATCGTCAGTTTTGGCATCTCTTTCCCCTCTCTCCTAAGGCTGATGAATATGAACTGGCCGGCTCCCTAGGCCGAGATGTCGGCCCCGGCCTTCAAACCCGCAAGGGATTCCCTGATCAAGGCGCCGAGGTAGCCCACCACCTCCGGCCGGTTGATGGGCAGCCCCTCCAGTTCCTTCTTGACCTCCCGGGTGTCCAACCGGAACGTCTTGCCGTCCGACTCATGGGTGTAGACAAAATCGACATCCGGGCTTCCCATGATAAGGGTCGTCAGGGTGCTGGCCATATCTCCCAAGGGCGCGCGGTCGATGTGATCCATTCGAAAGAAAGCCGACACCTCTGTTCCCTCCCCCTCCCTGGAGATCAGCTTGAATTCTCCCTCGCACCTCCGGGCCGCCTCCCGGAACAGGGAAAGACCCAGGCCGACCCGTCGCGTCGTCCTCGTGGTGTAGAAGGGGTCGAGGACCTTTTCCAGGAGTTCCGCCGGAATCCCGCGGCCGTTGTCCTTCACCGTAATCTGCAGCCGGTTTTCCTTCCGCCGTTCCGTGACGGCAACCTGGATCAAGTTGGCCCCGGCTGAAAGGCCGTTTTCAACGATGTCCATGATGTGAAGGGACAATTCCCTCACCTACGTCAGCACCCTCCGGCCCGCCTCTTCCCGAAGAGCCATGCCTATCTCTTCTAAACTGGGAGAGTCAAGGAGAAACAAACTGTAAGTTTTCCCTATGTCTTCCAAAAAGTGGGCGTCGGAAAACGACAGGACCGCAAACCTCTCCAGCCCCGTGACCTCTCCCTTGAAAGCCTCTGGGCGATGGTGGGGCGATACCTCCAGGGCATCCAACTCCAGGTCTCCGGGGACAAAGCCGAGCTGGCTCAAAATGCTGAAGGCCGGCCTGTCCACGTGGGAAGCGATGCACAGCCCGCCCAGGCGATGCACCTCCTGGACGATCTGCTGCAGCCGGAGCTCTGTCGCCCCGATCAGTCTCCGATCATTGAAACCCTCGACTTCATCGAATTCATTGGCCACCACCTGATCCCCGAAAAGCTCGGGCCTGTTGGTTCCGCGAAGATGGCGGTAGACGATCTCCTGCATGCTCGATGCCTGGTTCTCACTCTGAAAAATGGCCAGGGTGTGAACCTCCTCCCTCGAATTGATCTCCATCCCGGGCAAGACCGTTAGGCCCTTTTGCGTCCCCGCCCTCATGGCCGCCCCGACGTTTTCCGCCGAGTTATGATCGCACAGGGCGATGATCTCCAGCCCCATTTCCAGGCTCTTTTCAACGATCGCCCTCGGGCTCATGTCGAGGTCCCCGCACGGGGAGAGGCAGGAATGGATATGCAGGTCTGCCTTGAATCGCTTCACCCCTCTTGCCTGCCGATCCCCAGTTCGTGCAAGCGGCCAACCACCCGGTAGGCCGGCAAAGACGTCACGAGAACCGGAATGCCTTCCGCCCCGGCCTTGACCTTGGTCTCTTCATCCGGGGTTCGGCCGTTCACCAAGATGATGGCCGCCAGCTCCCTCAGAACCGCGACAGCCACGATATTTTGGTGTGATTGGATCGTTATCCACACGGCCCCTGGACCTGCGTTTGCCATGACATCGCTCAGAAGGTCCCCGCAGTACCCGTCGGAAACCTCCTTGTCGAGGCC
>JAGUZM010000217.1 GCA_020060805.1 Deltaproteobacteria bacterium
CCCATCCATGTGAACCTGGTGCTCTTCGGTTTCGTGACCCCAGGGCTCCTGGGCGCGGCCTTTTATTTCATCCCGAAACTTCTCCGGACAGATCTTTACAGCGACACCCTGGGCCTGATCACCGTCGGCCTTTGGAACATCGGCCTCGTGGCCGCGTTCGTCAGCCTCGCAGCGGGCATGACCCAGGCAAGGGAGTATGCGGAGCTCATCTGGCCGATCGATATGCTGATCGTGATCTGTTTCGCCCTGGTCTCCTGGAACATGGTGATGACCGTCAAAAGACGAGAGGAGCCTCTGCTCTACGTCTCGGTCTGGTACGTGTGCGCCGCGGCGGTCCTCACGTCGGTGACTTACTGCCTCGGCAACGTGATCTGGAAACCGGACACGGGCGCTCTTCTCGGGATCCCTGATGCGATCCTGCTCTGGTTCTACGGTCACAACATTTTCGGGCTGCTCCTGACGCCCCTGGCCATCGGTGTGACCTATTATGTGATCCCCAAGGCTTGCCGGAACCCCCTTTACAGCCACACCCTCTCCCTGATCGGGTTCTGGTCCCTCATCGTCGTCTACACCCACATCGGGACCCATCATCTGCTCCAGGTTCCGGTGCCTACCTGGCTGAAGGTGATCGCCATCGTGGACAGCGTCGGGATGGTGATCCCCGTGATGGTCTTCCTCATCAACATCTGGTACACGGCGAGGGGAAAGCTGGGAGAGATCCATGCGGATGTGGGAGCCAAGTTCGTCTTCACCGGGACGATCATGTACTTTTTTGTGAGCATCCAGGGTTCGATGATGGCTTTGCCCGTGGTCCAGCGCGTGACCCACTTCAACAACTGGGTGGTGGGGCATGCGCACATCGGTGTCCTCGCATTCTCAGGAATGATCGCCCTGGGCGGGCTCTACTACATCCTGCCGCGAATCACCGGAAAGCCTCTTTACAGCCGGTTCCTGGCTGATTTTCAGTACTGGCTCATCCTGATCGGCGCGACCGGGTTTGCGGTGGTTCTGACGGTGGTGGGGCTGATCCAGGGAAATGCCTGGCTCAACGGGGAGACCATCTACAGGGTCCTCCCCGAGATCCACATCTACTATGTGATCCGCGCCTCTCTCGGCGTGATGATTTTCGGGGGCGCCCTCATCGGGCTTTACAACATCCTGAGAAGCCTTTTCCCCTTTGGCGGAGGGAAGCGATGAAGATGACGCCGACCAACCTGATCGTGGGGAGCCTCCTGATTTTTGCGGCCGTCGTCTTCGTGGTCGTGCTGCTGCCCTATGCGACGTACGTGGAAGCGCCATCGGAGATCTTCAGGGATCGGTCGGCAGGGGAAGCCGAAGGCAGAAAGCTCTACATGGCGAACGGATGCGTTTATTGTCACAGCCAGTCGATTCGAACGATCGACTGGGACCTTGGCGCCGAGAGGATTGCCCAGTCCGGGGACTACGTGGCAGACCGCCCCATCCTGCTCGGGTCTGCGAGAACAGGGCCAGATCTCTCCCAGGAAGGGGGTGAGCACCCGGATGACTGGCACGTCGCCCATTTCATCAACCCCAGGTACACGAGGCCCAGTTCCATCATGCCCCCCTTTGCGTACCTGGGGAGGGAGCGGATCGCGGCGCTCACCGTTTACGTGCAGAGCCTGGGGCTCAAGCATGCCGATCGCCGGATGGAGAGGCAGAGAGAGTGGAAGGAGCGAGCGATCAAGGCCTATGAAGCAGGCCCCGAGGAAAACGTCAAATGGATCCACAGCCATGTTCCAGAGGGGTGGCGCAACATCACCAACCCCTATCCGACGAGCGAGGCGGGCCTGGCCAGGGGGCACGTCATCTATCAGAACAACTGCCTCGGGTGTCACGGGCCGATCGGGGACGGCATGGGACCGGCCCAGCCTCACCTTTACCCCCCGCCCTTGAATTTTACGATCCTCAAGGGAAGGGGTGTGTCGGGGGGAATTCTCTACTATCAGATCATGAACGGCATCACCGGAACGGCGATGCCCTATTTCAAGCGGGAACTGGAGTCGGAGAAAATCTGGGACGTGGGGAATTACGTCGCTGTTTACTACATCGATCAGAGCGATGCGGGAGAAAAGCAATCCGGAATCCCTGCATCGTATGAGCCGTAAGCCATGTACTATCCTTATTTCATCGCTTATGTGATCTTGGGTTTTTGCATCAGCCTCATGGTCTTTGTCTGGGCTCTCGGCAGGGGCCAGTTCAGGGATCAGGAGCGGGCGCGGTATCTCCCCCTCGAGGAAGGAGAGGCGAAAGAGACCCTGAAGGTGTCGAGATTCAACCGCTACGAAGCTTACGGCCTGGCAGGTCTTGTGGTGCTGGGCCTCATGGCCACAGGGGCCGTGCTCGTATTCGCGCTTTTCTTCGGAGGCGCGCGGGGATGACAGGGAGGATGGGATGCGATTCTTTGAACTCTTGAATCTCCAGGACGTGGTTCTCTACTTTTTCCCGGCCCTTCTGGCGATCCTGATTGTGGGGCTCGCTCTCGGGTATTCCCATTTCCGCACCACCGATTCGGAAGAGAGCATGACCCGCCCCTATTATCGCTATCCGGAGGATATCGAGGACGGGCAATCGCCCTTTCCTCTCTCCTTGATCCTGATCATCGGGGGAGCCGTGATCTGGGGCTTTTTTTACATCCTGGTTATCGGCTTGTGGGGAGTGAAGATCTGAAATGGAAGAGAGAATTCCGGAAAACTCCAGCGTGGCGACGTGGGTGGTGGTATTTCTCCTGGTCGTGATCATCCTGGTGAAAGGTTTTTTTGCCTTTTACGTGGTCAGCGATCGGGGCCAGCCCACCTGGGATTATCGGCCGGTGAAGGATTTGCCGGGTGAATCCCCGTACGCCATTTATGAGGAATCCCTCAACCCGCAGCATGTGAGGGGGCAGAAGGGGGAGTAGTGAAGAAGTATCTTCTATTCTTTGTCGTCATCGGCGCGGTCATCCTCGTGGCCTACGAGGCGCTGATCTATTACGACACGTGGTTTCCGTACGGCCGCATGTGGGAAACCCCGGCCGTGAAACCCCATGAAGAGCCCCCTCTCGTGATGTGGAAGAACACTGTTCCCTACGACGGTGGGGAAGCGGTTTTCAGGGTGACCCCTGCGGATCTCCTGAAATCTCCTTTCTCCCTGACAAATGCCGAGACCGTTGAGCGAGGAAAGGTGCTCTATGACAAATTCTGCGCCCAGTGCCACGGAAAAAACCATGACGGCAACGCCACTGTCGGCCAGAGCTTTCATCCTTTGCCGACGGACCTTAGAAGCGCCAAGGTGCGGTCTCTTTCAGAGGGGGCCTTTTTCAAAGAGATCAGCTACGGCATCCCAGATGGCCGGCAGCCTCCCCTGGCGACCACCATCGAAGCGCTGGACCGGTGGCGCATCATCGCGTACGTCAGATCCCTCGGCCCCCGCAAGTAAAGAAACATAGGAAAATAGAGGACATCCATTTGTAGTGTGTAGGGGGTCACATGGGACCCCCAAAACACAAAGCACTTATCAGGATCGGACATGGCTGCTTGCGTTCGGCCTGTCAAGATCCTCGGGTATCATTTCTTCTCCGAAGGGGATATCTTGGCAGGTTCTTCCAGTATATCCAGGATGGCTTTCGCACAGTAAACACGATCACGCTTGGCCTTGCTTACCTCTGTGACGATCGACAGCTTCTCAAGTTTCTCTACTGCGCGCTGAACCGTGGTGAATGCAACATTCAGATTTTGTGCAGCTCTTTTCACCGTCAGGAAGGGGTTAGAAGCCAGCATTTCCACTAGCAAAACCGGGACCCTGGACGATACTCCGGCCACCTCTGCCCTCCAATCTGAAAGCAGCATATTGATCCGCTCCGCACGGCTTAAGGCGTCCTCAGATTGGCGAGCCACCCCGTTCAAGAAGTACTGTATCCATTCTCTCCACTCCCCCCGCTCACTCACACCCAATAACCGCTCATAGTAATTCCTTCGAGTCGCTTCGAAAAACGCACTCAAATAAAGTAATGGGGTGGGGAGAATGGACCGTTCAGCGAGAAACAGCATGATCACCAGCCGACCGACACGGCCATTTCCATCCAGAAATGGGTGAATCGCCTCGAACTGGTAATGTATGAGAGCCGCCTGCGCTAAAGGCGGCAGGGTAGATTCGTGCAAAAATTTTTCCCACTTACCCAAGCAGGTCATCATTTCTGCTGGAGGGGGCGGGACATAGGTAGCGTTCGCAAAGGTAGACCCAGGCAGGCCGATCCAGTTCTGAAAACGTCTGAATTCTCCAGGGGTCGCGTGATTCCCTTGGACGCCTCGCATCAGCTTTTCATGCAGTTCACGCACCAATCGCAATGATAGGGGAAGCGACTTGAGTCGCTGGATTCCGTATTCTAAGGCCACCACATAATTACCGACTTCCCGCAATTCTTGTGGGCTGCGTTCAACAGCCGCCCCTGCCTCAGCAGCCAATAACTCGCCTAAGGTGGCCTGGGCGCCCTCGATCCTGCTCGACAGGACAGCCTCTCGTCGCACAAAGGGTCGCATCAAGAGATGAGGATTAGGCAGTCGTCCTCCCTCACCGGCCAGCCGCCCGATTAAACGATCCGCTTCAGAAAGGGCGTGAACAAGGCCGGGGGTCCACTCCAACTTGGGAGGCAATGGATTTGGTACAAAGGCCCAGTAACCCCCGGAGCAGCGAACCTTCCTTCCAGGCATTTTTGAGGGCTTGGCCATAGCGTATGTCATTCTCAGGAATGAAAATAACGCGATCAGTTATTAGCAAAACAATAAAGAAATGAAAATAGGAAGTCAACCCCATTTTCGGCATGGGTATCAGGAATACCTTACCCGGTCTCCATCGGCGAAAAAGACATCCTTTCTTTCATTGCCCCTCGACAGCACATGATAGTAAGCCCCCTCATATTGTATCCGCCACGGCCTGGCCAATTCCTTCACCCCTCCGACCTTTTCATCAACCCCCTGCCGCATAGGATGTGACCCCCAAACACCCCAAACAGGATAAATCTTGCTTTTTTCCAAAAAAGGAATTATTCTTTTCTTACTAGCGGAAAACAAGGAGAAAAGGAGATGCTTGCAAAACTCACATCCAAAAACCAGATCACCATCCCCAAAGAGATCCTCTCCAGATTGGAGAAGGTTGCCTATTTTGACGTCGAGTACAAGGAGGGCGCCATCATCCTGAAGCCCGTCAGGGCTTTTGCCACAAACCTTGAAAAGGTACGCGAAAAAATCAGAAACTTGGGTCTCTCTGAGGACTGCGTAGAGGATGCTGTGAAGTGGGCTCGGTCAAAGTAGAAAGGGTTGTGATCGATACCAATGTCGTTGTCAGCGGATTGCTCTTTGAAGGCGGTGCTGCTGAAATCGTTGATTTGTGGAAGCAGAGAAAAATCGAGCCCCTTTGCTCTGGAGATATTATTCAAGAGTACATCAGGGTTCTGGCTTATCCCAAGTTCGCTCTTTCATCATCTGAGATTGATTTCCTTCTGACCCAAGAGATCATGCCGTGGTTTGAGGTGGTCCAGGTAGATCGTGGGAAGCCCTATATCAAAGCAGACCCATCGGATGATAAGTTCATCTGGTGTGCCCTGGCGGGTAATGCCGATGCCATCATCAGCGGGGATGAGCATCTCCTGGCGCTTCGATCAAGCCCGGTTCCCATTTTGAGGGTTAAGGAGTTTCTGAGTCGTAAACGGTGATCGATAAGGACTAGGGACGTCCATTTGTAAATCAGTATTTCCTCAAATCAGCCGGTACCCCTTCTCTTCCGCTATCCGTTCTCCCCTCTTTACC
>JAGUZM010000146.1 GCA_020060805.1 Deltaproteobacteria bacterium
GGCTTGCTGAAGAAAGAGAAGAAGGAGGCGAGGGCAGGAAAGGACAGGGTGAAGGTGGATGTCTTGCGACGAAGGATCAACCGCCTCAAGAAACGGACCAAGAAGTCGGCCTAGGGATGAGACCGGGCATGCTTCAAGCAGGCTCACGGGATAAGAACCCCTGGGCCTGTTTTTGTTTTGAACCATCGTGAGGCTCTGAAGGGATGAAGCGGAAAGGGCGAGAGGCGAAAGGCGAGAAGAAAATCGTGGCCGTCATCCCGGCTGCCGGTGCGGGCGCGCGCATGGGCGGAGGAAAGGCGAAGCAATTCCTCGAGATCGGCGGAAAGCCCATCCTCGCTTTGACCCTTGAGAATTTCCAGGCCTGTCCCGCGGTTGACGCCGTGGTCGTGGTCGTTCCTCCGAAGCAGGTGGATTTCTGCAGGACCGAGATCATTGAAAAATCCGGGCTCACCAAGGTAACCCAGGTCATCCCCGGCGGAAAGAGACGGCAGGATTCTGTTCGGCTGGGTATTGAAGCGACCAAAGGCGAGTATCCTATCGTTCTTATCCATGATGGTGTCAGGCCTTTCATCGAACCGTCTCTGATCAGCAAAGCGGTATCTGCGGCGGCCAGGCACAGGGCCGTGATCGTTGCCATGCCCGCCAGGGAGACGGTCAAAGAAGTGGATGAAAGCGGGATGATTGTGAAAACCTATGACCGAAGGGGCGTGTGGTTGGCGCAAACACCGCAGGTTTTCCGGTATGAGGATATCCGCAAGGGGCATCGGAAGGCTGTCGAAGAAGGGTGGGACGAAGTGACGGACGACGCGTTGCTCCTCGAAAAGATGGGGCTTTCCGTCAAAGTCATCGAAGGGACGGAAGAGAACATCAAGATCACCACACCAAAGGACCTGGAACTGGCTGGGTATATTCTGAACAAAAGACTCAGATAAACCGGCCGGGTGAAGGGATGGATTCATGCTTTTGCGGATCGGCACGAGAGGAAGCCAGCTCGCCCTGGCCCAGAGCCAATGGGTCAAGGAGCGAATACAGGCGAAACACCCTGAAGTCAGGGTTGAGCTGGTGATAATAAAGACCAAGGGCGATAAAATCCTCGATTCCCCTCTCAGCCAAGTGGGCGGAAAGGGGCTTTTCGTCAAAGAGATCGAAGATGCCCTGCTGCGGAAAGACGTTGACCTGGCTGTGCACAGCATGAAGGATGTGCCAGCGGAGCTGCCGGAGGGCCTTGAAATCTCCGTGTTTCCCCTGAGAGAAGACCCGAGGGATGCCTTTGTCTCCAGCCGTTACAAGAATGTCGATGATTTGCCGCAGGGGGCGCGGGTCGGAACAGGGAGCCTGAGGCGTTCCGCCCTGTTGCTTCACGTCAGGCCTGATCTTCAAGTCGTTCCGATGAGAGGCAATGTGGACACCCGCCTGAAAAAGATGGAATCGGGTGACCTTCAGGCGATCATCCTTGCCTGTGCCGGGTTGCGGCGCCTCGGACTTGAATCCAGAATCAGCCAGGTTCTTCCGCCGGAGATCTTTCTGCCGGCCGTCGGCCAGGGCGTGCTCGGGCTGGAGACGAGAAAAGGGGATTCCTCAGGGCGAAACGCGATTGCCTTTCTCAACCACGAAGAGACGGCATTGACCGTGAGGGCGGAAAGGGCGTTTCTCAAGGAACTGGAAGGAGGGTGTCAGGTCCCGATGGCCGGGTACGGACGACTGGAGGGAGACAGAATTCTGCTTCAAGGCATGGTGGCTGAACTGGACGGGAGCAGATTGATCCGGGATCAAGCGGTTGGACCGAAGGAAAGCCCGGAGAGGACCGGGATTGAGCTGGCACGAAAGGTTCTTGCCTCAGGCGCCGACAGGATACTCCGGCGGATCTACGGGAAAACATAGCTGAAGTGCGGTATCGACAAGACGATGCGCCCGGCATAAGAAAACTCGAATTGTGAGGAAGTAAAAATCAAACCCGAAGTTCGAATATCGAAATCCGAAAAAATATCAAATGACCGGAATTCAAATGTCCAAAACATAAACGATAGAAACATGTCTTCTTCTTTTGGCCATTGGGTATTCGAATTTTGGATCTGTCTGGGATTTCGTGTTTCTTACGTGAAGGGGGAGAAGACGTAGCTGGGGATTGAGCTATGGCTGCAAGGAGAAAAGGAAAGGTGTACCTCGTGGGTGCAGGCCCCGGCGACCCGGGTCTCCTGACGTTGAAAGCAAGGGAGTGCATCGAGAAGGCGGGTGTGATTGTCTATGACCACCTGGCAAACGCAGCCTTCCTCCGGTATGCGCCATCCCGTGCGGAAATCATCTACGTGGGAAAAGAGGGAAGCCGCCACACCATGAGCCAGGATGAGATCAACAAGCTCATCGTCACAAGGGCTGAAGAGGGCCTGAGTGTTGTGAGGCTCAAAGGGGGCGATCCGTTCATTTTTGGAAGGGGAGGGGAAGAGGCCCAGGAGCTGGCCAAAGCGGATATTCCCTTCGAAATCATCCCAGGTGTGACGTCAGCCACCGCAGTGCCCGCGTACGCAGGGATCCCTCTCACCCATCGCGACTACACCTCCACAGTCGCCTTCGTGACAGGACATGAAGACCCGACAAAGGAAAAATCGGAGATAGCCTGGGACAAACTGGCAACCGCGGCGGGGACGATCGTCTTTCTCATGGGCGTCGGGAATCTGGCCAACATAGCCAGGAGCCTCATGGACCATGGACGTTCGGCCGAAACACCCGTGGCGGTGATCCACAGGGGGACGTTGCCGGAGCAGAGGACGGTCACCGGGGTTCTGGGGGATATCGCAGAAAAAGCCAAGAAAGAAAACATCAGGCCCCCGGCCATCATCGTGGTGGGCGAGGTGGTGAAACTGCGGGAAAATCTCAACTGGCATGAAAGAAAACCCCTTTTCGGCAAGCGAATCCTGGTGACCAGGGCCAGAGAGCAGGCGAGCGGGTTTTTGGCAAGGTTGTCCGAGCTGGGAGCCGAGTGCATCGAATTCCCAACGATCGAAATCCAACCTCCGAAGAGCTGGAGAAAGCTCGACAGGGCGGTCCATTCCCTGAGGGATTACCACTGGGTGCTCTTCACGAGCGTCAACGGCGTGAGGTGCTTTTTCGAGCGAATGGCGGCAGCGGGCAAGGATGCACGGGAGCTGAAAGGAATCAAGGTGGCCGCCATAGGGCCGAAAACAGCGGATGCGATCAGGGAGAAAGGAATCACCCCGGACCTGATTCCCCCTGAGTACCGGGCTGAGGCTGCTGTGGATGCCTTCAAGAAACAAAGATTAAAGGGCAAAAGGGTTCTTCTGCCAAGGGCGGCCGAAGCGAGAGAGATCCTCCCGAGAGAACTGAGGAAAATGGGGGCCACGGTGGACGTGGTGGAGGCGTACCGGACCGTGAAGCCGGAAAATGAAAGACCGAGGCTGAAAAATCTCCTCGAAAAGGGAGAGATCCACATGGTCACCTTCACGAGTTCTTCCACGGTGAGAAACTTTGTCGAGATGTTTGAGGCCGAAGGCGACCGGTTCCTGAAGTGGA
>JAGUZM010000406.1 GCA_020060805.1 Deltaproteobacteria bacterium
CCGGTCATGAATCGTATCAAGGGCGGAAGGAGTCCGAGAGCGATCAAGATAAGAATGACGCCGATCACGTTGGGAGTGAAAAGCTGAAAGAGCCTTCTCAACTGTTTTGAAAGCACCGCGACCACCAGAATCAACGCTCCGAAAATCATCCCCCCTTGAACCACGGGAAGCCCGAGGGGGGCGAGAAGGATGAATGAGAGAATCAAAGCCGTCGAGGGGCCTTCGAGCAAGGGGTACCGATGACCCCATAGGGTCTGGATGATGGTGAATATGCCGGAGGTCAGAAGGGTCAGCTGGAGGAATCGGATGCCGTCCAGGTCGCCCGGCCGAAAAGCGCCGATGCTGAGGGTCGCCGCAATGATGAGCGCGGGGAACATGATGAACGCCCATTGCATAGCGTAGAGGAGGGCATAATGAAGGGGGGGGCTTTGATCGAGGTCATAAAGATAGTCGGGCTTCATCGACCCTTCCCGGATCGGTCATGGGCGGCGAGGGGCAGTTGAACGATGCACGTCGTCCCTTCTCCGGGCATCGGCTCGAGGGAGAGGTCCCCGAGGTTCTTCCTGGCGGCGAGCTGGGCGATGGAAAGCCCGAACCCTGTCCCGTATGGCTTTGAAGAGTAAAAGGGGACAAAAATATCGGCCATGTCCTGGGGGCTTGGCGGAATGCCGGTGTTGAATATCTCGATCTGCAACAGAGGCGACTCTTCATCCACGGCCCTGGAGGAAATACGGACATGGGGGTTTCCGGGGTCAGCCGCTTCAATGCTGTTCTGCAAAAGGTAGTAAAACATCGTCTCAAGGTCCTTGGAGTCCCCTTGAACCATCGGATGCTCAGGGTCGAGGTGGATCTCCAAGTGAATCTTCTTCCTGTCCAGGTTGTCCCTAAGGCTTATGAGCGCATCGGCGATGACCCCCTCCAGGGAGACGTTGGAGAAGACAGGCTCTTTCTGGAACATGTCGGAATAGACCGATGCATCCCGCACCATGGCTTCCAGCCGTCTGTTCTCCAATAGGATCATCTCGTAAGTCTTGTGCATCGGGCTCTCGGGATTGATGTCCCTCTGGAGCCTGAGGATGTTGCCGCCGATCACGGTCAGGGGGTTTCTCACCTGGTGGGAGATGCCTTTGACAACCTCCATGTCACAACGGGCGGTGGCAGAGACGTAGGCGTGGGTCTCGACCAGAACGCAGAAGTCGACAATCTTGTCCATGGCCGTCAAAAAGGATTCCTGCTGTTCCACGGGGATTTCCGATCGAGCGATATCCTGGCAGTATTGCCTCACGAAAGCATAGGCGAGATTGATGAACCTCTTGTCGATATTGATCTCGACGTGTCGGAGCCCGCTCCGCCAGATGCAGGTATACACGGCTTCATCGAAACGGCCCTGAAAAAGAAGCTCGAACCACTGGGTCCAGACTTTCTTGAGGTGGTCCCTTCGTCTTTCATTTTCGAGGATGACCCGCGTCTCGGGAATCTCCAAGAAGTGACGGCAGAGCTTGTTCGCAAAGTCCTCCTTCTCCCCGAGGAAGATATCGCGGTAAATGCTGAAAAGTTTCAGGTCATGCTCGGCCAGGCCCAGTTTTTCCTGGAACCAAAGCAGCCTTTCAAGGGGAACCGGCATGTCGAGCTTCATAAGCTAAATCTTCCGTCTCCCGGTTTTTTAAAAGGGCGCCGCATTCGAGACTGCCAGAAAATTAGACCCAAATGCAAAAACAGGCAAGAGAAAAGATGGGTGGTGCCTTGACAGCACCCCCATGAATTGGCGATAAAAGGCCCATGGAAAAGAAACTCACGGGCGCCGAATTAAGAAAACTCATCAGGGCCGGGAAATGGAACAGGCCGACCACCGGCCTGGCACCAGGTTTTGTTCAGGCCAACCTCGTCATGCTTCCCAAGAAGGAAGCGTTTCACTTCCTGCTATTCTGCGTACGAAACCCCAAGCCCTGCCCGATCCTGGATGTCCTGGAGCCGGGTGAGGCCGAGCCGGGGATCGCCCCGGGCGCAGACCTGAGGACCGATCTGCCCAAGTACCGGGTGTACGAGAAGGGGGTGCTCTCGGCCGAAGTCGAAGAGGTGGGTGATCTTTTTCACAAAGACATGGTGAGTTTCCTGCTGGGATGCAGTTTTTCCTTCGAGAACGCCATGCTCGCAGCAGGCCTTCCTGTCAGGAACATGGAAGAGGGAAAGAACGTCTCCATGTACATGACGGACAGGCCCTGTGCGCCTGCCGGACCTTTTTCGTGCCCCATGGTGGTGAGCATGCGGCCCATGACCCCGGAGCAGGCGGTGAGAGCCGTCCAAGTGACGACGCGTTTTCACCTCACCCACGGTGCGCCGATTCACATGGGATCCCCTGATGATCTTGGCGTCAAAGACATTAACCACCCGGAGTTCGGCGATCCCGTGACGATCTACCCGGGCGAGATCCCTGTGTTCTGGGCCTGCGGGGTGACCTCAACCCTTGCGGCCGTATCCGCCTCTCTCCCCCTCGTCATCACCCACAGTCCGGGGCACATGTTTGTCTCCGACCTGAAGGACGAGCACCTGACGCTCCTGTGAGAGTTGTTCCGAGTCTTTGGCGGCGGTCATTGGCTGCAGCCTTGACATCACCACAGCCTTTACCTATAGTGCGGGGGTAGGGTATTATCCCCGATAACCGCTTCACCCGATTGCCTGTCAGGCCGCCGTCCGGGGACACGAATGGCGGCACGACGATTTTTTTTGATCCCAGCTTGGGAGCATTTCCAGAATAACCTTAGAACCAGTTTCACCGACGAAAACCCTTTCTTGACATAACACCTTTGGGAGGAGAAGGCTCAATCCCGGGCTATGTCTTGATGATGAACCTTTCACGAAAAAAAGGAGGTGTGTCCATGAGGTCAGTTGCAAGGTTAGGTGCCATATTGCTGGGTTTGGCGGCGGTCATCGGGTTTATGACCCCGCACCATGCCATGGGTGCGGAGGCGATCAAGATCGGCGTGATTTATCCCCTCACCGGCGGCGCAGCGGCAGAAGGCCGGGAACTCCGCGCCGGAGCGGAGCTGGCTCTGGAGATTGCCAACAAGGTTTATCCCAACATTTCCATGAACATGGCGAAAAACGCGGGTGTAAAAAACCTGGGTGGTGCGCAGATTGAATTGATCTTCAAGGATCACGAAGGCAACCCCACCCTTGGGGCGGATCTCGCCAAGAAACTGATTCTGGACGACAAAGTGGTGGGCATCCTGGGTTGCTACCACAGTTCCGTCACCAAGACCGTGAGCGCTGTTTGCGAACAGCAGGGGGTGCCCATGATCAATGACTCCTCGACCTCACCGGAGCTCACCAAGCGGGGGTTCAAATGGTTCTGGAGGACGACCCCCCATGACGTCACTTTTACGAAGGACCTCTTCGAATTCCTGAAGGGAATGAGCGAAGGAAAGGTCAAGGGCGTCGCGAAAGCTCCCAAGAAGCAGATCCAGAACATCGCCTCCGCCTGCGAGAACTCGGAGTGGGGTTCGAACGTTTCAGCGCTCCTCGATAAGTATGCGAAGGATTACGGGTTCGAGATGAAGAAATCCGTTCTGTATGCGAAGACGGCAACCGACCTCTCGAGCGAGGTGAGGTCGTTGAAAGCCGTGAAGCCCGAGATCATGCTCTTTGCTTCCTACACGTCGGACGGCATTTTGATGATAAAAACCCTCAAAGCCCAGAAGGCGAACCCCAAGATCATCTGGGGACAGAATGCGGGGTTTGAAGCGCCGGAATTCAAAGACACCCTGCGCGACGATATCGTGGGCGTTCTCACCCGCACGGTTTTCCTTCCCAAAGTGGCTCAGGTGAAGAAGGTGGCCGGTGAGGTGAACACCTTCTACAGGGAAAAGACGGGGCGGGATTTCAGCGGTGCTTCGGCAAGGGCCTTCACGGGAGTGCAGGCTTGGGTCGAAGTCCTTGAGAAAGCCGCGTCCACGGCACCTGCGGAGATTCAAAAGGCGGCCAACGCCATCGAGATTCCCGGGGACCAGCTGATCGTCCCCTGGGCGGGGATCAAGTTTGCCGCAAGCGGGGACGATCTGGGCCAGAACATGCTGGGCACAGGCATGATCGGCCAGTACCAGAAAGACAAGAGCGGCAACATGGTCCTTGAGATCGTCTATCCCTTTGACGTGGCGACGGCCAACATGATTTTCCCGCTAAAGGGATTCTAGGGCCCGTAAGATCGTGAAGGACCGTGAGCGCGCACCCTGCGCAGGGTAGGGTCGCGTGAGCCCGAGCGCTCTTTGCACGGCCCTTCACGGGTGATGGGGCTTCACAGGGATCAGGCATGGATATTCTATTCGGGGCTCTCACCTCCGGAGTTCTGCTCGGGATGGTCATCGCCCTGGTGGCTCTCGGGTTGACCATCATCTTCGGCGTGATGGACATCGTGAACTTTGCCCACGGCGAATTCCTGATGCTCGGGATGTATACCGGCCTCCTGACAGCGCACGCCACAGGCATTGACCCTGTCCTCACGCTCCCTGCCGCCGCAGCCGTGGGCTTTGTCCTCGGGATTCTCTGCTACACGGGCTTTGTCAGATTTCTTCTGAGAGGGCCGATGGTCGCCCAATTGCTGGGGACCTTCGGGCTCATGCTCTTCCTGAGGAATCTCGGCTTGCTGATATTCGGTTCCGAAGACAGGGCGCTTCACCACGGCGTTCTGGTGGGAAGGAGCTTCGATCTGGGCATGGGGATCATCGTGCCGGCGACCAAACTGGCGGCTGCGGCGCTCTCCGTGGTTGCATTTCTGGCTGTGTGGCTGCTGATGAACCGGACCAAGATCGGCAAGGCCCTCACCGCAACGGCCCTTCACCGCCAGGCAGCGAGCTATATGGGGATTCCCACTGAAAAGATGAACGCCCTTGCCTGGGGTATCGGCGGCGGGTCTGTCACGGCGGCCGGGGCCTTGATCGTCAACTTCTGGTCGGTCAATCCTTTCGTGGGTCTCCTTTTTACGATGATCGCATTCGCCATTGTCGCCCTGGGCGGTTTTGGGAGCGTTCCGGGCGCTTTTTTTGCAGGGTTGGTTGTGGGAGTCATCATGGAACTGCCGGGAATCTGGGACTTCTTCACCTACACTTTGGATTTTCAGTGGATGGCGGAGGTGCCCATGACATCCCTCAAGTACATGTGGATCTACGTGGCCTACTTTGTCATCATGGTGGTGCGGCCGAGGGGGCTTTTCGGATGGAAGCAATAAGGAGCGCTTTTGATTTTTCCGATTTCCCCCGCGTGGACCTTATCGTCGCCGGGGCGACCGCCGTTTTCCTCATCATCTTTCCCGCCTTTCCCCATTCATCTTTTGCGATGGTGACGATGATCCAGTTCCTGATCTTCTCCATTTACGGCATGGGCTGGAACACCATCGGCGGCTACGGCGGGCAGGTGGACCTGGGAAAGGCCCAGTATGTCGGAATCGGCGCATACACCACGGCGGTCATGCTCATCCGCTGGGACATTCCCTTCTGGTTTTCCATGCCCGTAGGGATGTGCCTGGCGGTGATCTGGTCTTTTATCATCGGCTATCCCCTTTTTCGCCTCAAAGGCCATTATTTTGCGATTGCGACGATCGCCACCTCCCTGGTCCTCAAGGATCTTTTTACGGTCTGGCCATTCGTGGGCGCAGCTCGGGGGCTCGAAATCTCTCCGGTCAAGTATCCACCCCCGGATTTCATGAGGCTCATCTTCAAAGATGATATCAACTATTACTACATCCTCCTTTGTTTCTTCTTCATCGGAATCCTGTACATGAACTGGTTTCGCAAGTCGAGGCTGGGTTTCCAGTTGCGGTGCATCAAGGACAACGAGGACGTGGCCCGCTCCCTGGGCATCAATGTCCACTGGGCCAAGATCAAGACCTATGCGATTGCCACGGCCTTTGTGAGCCTGGTCGGTTCCTTTCATGCATGCTACATCAAGAACATCGAGCCTGAGGACGTGATGAGCCTCGACCTTTCGATTCTGATCGCGCTGATGGCCATGCTCGGCGGAGCCGGGTCTTTGTGGGGTCCCATCATAGGCGCGGGCGTGCTCATTCCCCTCAAGAGCTACCTCAAGGAATGGCTGGGCGCAGCTGCCGGGCTTGTCGGGATCGACCTCATCATCTATGCCGTGATCATCATGCTCATCTCTGCGTTCGAGCCCCGGGGCATCTGGGGTATCGTGGAGAAACTGCGGCGAAGGAAGAAAGGGTAATGGCGTTTCTCGAAGTTCAAAAGATGACCAAGACGTTCGGCGGCCTCAGGGCGAATGGGAACATTTCTTTTTCACTGGAGAAACATGAACTGGTCGGGGTCATCGGCCCAAACGGGGCAGGGAAGACCACGCTCTTCAACTGCATCTCAGGGCTTTACCCGGTCACCTCGGGCAGGGTTTTTTTCGATGGCGAAGATATCACCGATTTGAAAGCCCATGAGGTGGCGCGACGGGGCCTGGCGAGAACGTTTCAGGTTTATGTCGCCTCCGGTGATCTCACGGTGGAGGAGAACGTTATGGTGGGCTGCTTCATGCAGACCCGCTCCCGTTTGCAAGCCCGGGAAAAAGCCCGGAGGATTCTCGGGGAGCTGAAGCTGCTGGACCTTTCCAGCTTCATGGTGAGGGAGCTTCCGGTGCCGGCACAGAAACGGGTGACCATGGCGACCGCCCTGGGAACCCAACCGAAGATGCTCCTTCTGGACGAGGTTGCGGCTGGGTTGAATCCGGTGGAGATCGAAGAAATCATGGGGAGCATCCGTCACGTCCATGACGATATGGGCGTGACGGTGATGTTGATCGAACACGTCATGGAGCTTGTCATGAAGGTGAGCGACCGCCTGGTCGTTCTCGACTACGGCGAGAAGATTGCCGACGGCCCGCCCGAAGCCATCGCCAGGGACGATCGCGTCGTACAGGCGTATCTCGGGGAAAGATACGTCAAAGAAAAGGGAAAAGGAAGTAATGGAGTCATGGAGTGATGGAGTAATGGAGTAATGGAGTGATGGAGTATTGGAGTGATGGAGTAATGGAGTAATGGAGTAATGGAGTAATGGAGTGATGGAGTATTGGAGTAATGGGGTGATGGAGTATTGGAGCGATGGAGTATTGGAGTAATGGGGTGATGGAGTGCTGGAGCAATGGAGTACTGCAGGCTTGGGTCTTCTTACAACACTCCATCACTCCAACACTCCAGTACTCCAGGGTTGACTGATGCCTGAAAAGATTTTGACAATAGATAATATCAGGGTTCGTTACTCCGGGCTGCCCATCCTCCATGGCGTCTCCCTGACCGTGGGTGCAGGGGAAACGGTGTGCGTGGTCGGGTC
>JAGUZM010000543.1 GCA_020060805.1 Deltaproteobacteria bacterium
AGCCCATCGGCGGTAAGTAGGGGGATATCGCGTGCGCCAAAGGTAATGCAGGGTCATGCGCTGAGGCCGGGGTCGGACCAAGCCAACCGCTGAGGCCGTAGGCCGTAGGCCGGGGTCGGACCAAGCCAACCGCATGAAATGATGAGGTAATGGTTCGAAAACTTCCCTGTTTTGGGGCTTAGAACGCTGTTTTTGGCATTGAAATGGGCCTTCTAAGAAAAGGAAATCCCAGGGGCGAAAGAATTACCAGCAGCTTGCAAGGTTATTTTGGGGCGTGAAAACGGCGGTTTAGGGCATCAAAACGCGTCAACTTTAGAGCATAATATCTGCACATAAACAGGTCCGCTTGGTCGGATCAGGAACCGACCCCCGCTACCGACCCTGAACCACGCTAGACGGTCGGAGAAATGAGCTCGAAGCACAGTAAACTGTTATCAATTCTCCGCATTGGACATGATGCCTCAATACGAGGGCAGGGAATCTCTTTGCGGCATGCCCTACAGCGGGTTGGCTATCTTAACGCGCGAAAACATTTTGACGCTCAGGATCTGGTGCCGCTAATCCGAGCGCGCATGGATTTCGTTGAAGAATGGATAAGGTACTCTGAGGACAAGAGGACAAGTGGCGGTTGGTATGTCACGGAGCAGGGCATAGTTGGTCGGGCGGGTGAACCTGATAAGATGGTCTTCTCGACAATCGAGGAGGCGATTGCGGAGTATGTTGTTAGAGAACTCGACTACTGGGCGGCCGTCTAGCCAGTCACTGTAGATGAAACGCTAACGCGTGTTCCTGAGCGCAACGTTCGCTGTCAAAGCCAAAGGGCCGAAGGGTGTCGCCCACTAAACGGCTTGTGAAGGGGAAAACACCTCACCCTGGGAAAGAATATAGTGAAAGCCCTGCTCCCGCAGTGTTCCGCGTGGGAAAGGGGGACGTTGGTGCAGAAAGTGTTTGACAACTACATTAATGGGTAATGAACTGTCTGCACCAACGTCCCCCTTTCCTCCTCCGCATCCTGCTAACCTGCTGTGAAAGCCTTCTTTCCGTCGGGTGGGGAAATGATAATTTTCACAAAAATCCAGATAATTGGGCAACACTTCTTGTACAACCCATGCCTTTCTTTCGGAACTTTGCTCTCGCGCAGGCGATCCTCGAATTGGGCCTGCAATCAGGGAGGAATAGGGAGCATATCAATCTCCCAAAAGCCGAATAATCCACCTTCATGCAAGAGATCCGGCAGGTTTTGTCAAGGCGACAAAAATGGGACTTGTCGAGGCAATTTCTCTAATATATAAACATCTTAACATCATGCAGCGCCGAGCGGTATTTTTGCCGGTCCCAGAACCAAGCCTCCGCCGGTACTTGCTTTCTGGCAAATCTCTCTTGAGCAGCGGGATTATCATGAAACTATACAATTATTTGTTCAGCAACTATTGAGATGATCGATGGTGAACATTAGACCGATGCGGATTCCCGGCCGATGGCGTTCAGGCTACGTACTGGACTACCACACACTTAGCAGCGCGTATCTCGGCGAGGATGAATACGGTCATCCGATGTTCGACACTAAGAGAAGCGAGGTCGGCGAGTTGCTATATCGTCTTAAGTACCGTTTGGATAAGAGCGCGCTTGACGAGCTTGTGGAGATCACTGCAAGATTCGTTCGTGATTGGAATCCCGGGGTGACCATTCTCGTTCCTGTTCCTCCCTCCCGAGGGCGGGCCGAGCAGCCAGTGCACCTCATCGCGGAGAGGCTTAGCACGGCAATCGGCATTCCCGTTCACCGTGAGGGAGTCACGCGAGTCAAGGAGACACCCGAACTCAAGAACGTCTACGCCTACGATGAAAGGTTCCGTCTCCTCGATGGCGCTCATAGGGTCGATGCATCGGTTGTCAAGGGACAGAAGATTCTCCTATTCGATGACCTGTACCGGTCAGGGGCTACAATGAACGCGATCACCTCGGCGCTCTATGATGAGGGAGCGGTTGCGGACGTATACGCCCTTGCCCTAACTCGAACGCGGAGGAGAGCATGACCAAGGTGTTCATAGGAGGGTCTCGACGAATTTCGCGTCTGAGTGCGGAGGTCAGGCGGCGAATTGATCGGATCATCGATCAAGGGATCCCAGTGCTTGTCGGCGATGCCAACGGTGTGGACAAGGCCGTTCAGAAGTACCTACATAATCGCGGCTATGAGGCAGTCGAGGTGTTTTGCTCAAGCGGCGAGTGTCGTAATAATCTTGGCAAGTGGCCCATTCGGGCCGTAGCCACCGGCCAGGCCCGAAGGGACTTCGACTACTATGCCGCCAAGGACGAACAGATGGCTCAGGAGGCTTCCTTGGGCCTCATGATCTGGGATGGCAAGAGCGCCGGAACCCTCGCGAACGTCGCACGCCTCTTGCGCCAAGATAAGAAGGTAGTGGTCTACGCGGCGCCGGCCAAGCGGTTTCTCACCTTGAAGGCCGAGGCTGATTGGGAACGTCTCCTATCTGGATGTGGGAGGGACATACGAGAGAAGGTTCTCAGGGCTGCGACAGGCCCGCTACCAGAGGCAGGCGGGAGGCAGAGGAGTCTGTTCTGACTGACGGCTGCCCAACAACCGCATCAAGTCGGACTGGCAATTGTGCTGAGGCCGTAGGCCGGGGTCGGACCAAGCCAACCGCATGAAATGATGAGGTAATGGTTCGAAAACTTCCCTGTTTTGGGGCTTAGAACGCTATTTCTAGCAGGCAAATGAGGCTACTAAGAACAAAGTATCCATTCAATTGTATGTGCTTCGATGCGGTAGAAGGTCGTTTTCGGGAATCAAAATGATGTTCTAAGCTCTGAAAACGCCTTTTTTCGGGAAGATAACCTTTGAATATCAACCGAGTAGCTTGGTCCGACCAGCCGGACAGCCGGACCGTCAGGGTATGGACAGAAGCCCTTTTATGGACGCGCGCCTTGGCCAAGGCCTCCTTGAAGGCGATTTGGACGCTGGCTACGGGCATGGGTTTATCAGCGGTTGCCTCCCCTCGCCCGCTGCGTCCTGGAGCCGGGAAGAGCCACTGTGGATGGCGGTGAGTCTTCCAGGGTTCTCTGAGGAGTTCCAGGGTCCGGTCAGGCAGTGGGATGTAGCGGTCTTTGTTCCCCTTGCCGCGGATGTGCAGGAACATGCGGTCGCTGTCGATATCGGGAATCTGCAGGGTTCTGCCTTCGGTCAGCCGCAACCCGCAGGAGTAGATGGTGGCGAGGCAAACCCGATGGCGGAACATGTGGACGCAGGCGAGGGTTTTTCGGACTTCATCGAGGCTCAAGACTGTGGGCAGAGACTTAATCCTTTTGGGTTTGAGCAAACCGACGGTGGTCCAATCCCTCTTGAGGGTATGCTCATAGAAGAACTTGATGCCGCAGAGGGCGATGGTACATGCTACCCGGGACCATCGGGAGACATTGGTGCGGTGAAGGAAATACTGGCGCAGTTCCTCATCGGTGATCAGGTCGGGGGACTTATGATAGTGTTCAGCCAGTTTGCGGACGGCTCGGGCGTAGGATTCCTGAGTCCTGGGTGAGAAGCCTCGAAGTTGCATGTCCTGGATCATACGTTCGCGCAGAGTGCTCATAGTAGACCTCCTGGTGAGTTGATATTGCCTCCGAAGAGACACAGGGATCTACTATGCTTCAATGTCTGTCGCGAGTGAAGAACCCAAGAACCCTGCCGCGTCAGCGGCTCAGTTCAACATGGCACTTCAGCCGACCGCGAGACTCGTGGCGATTGAACTTTATTGTTGAGTGACAAGATGGATAGTTCGAATAAGACCGCTGCCGCGAGCAACCGTGGACGCGTCTAAATCCGAATGCTGGTTTTCTATGTCTTGGGCTTTGCGCTTTTCTTCGGTGGGGTATGGTTATGGCTCAAACAACTGGGTTCGGATTACTGGGGCTCCAACCCTTATGTTAGTTTGCCTCCTTTGATGACCTCTCTTGTTGTTGGGTGGTTGGGTTTAGTTATCGGAGCCTTGGTCAGCCTAGTAGCAGGGCGTAAGGCCCAATCTTGCAAAGAATCAATGACAGTCACATCACAAGAAGCTGGAACATCGACGGGGAGCCTTTTGTGTGTTCCCTGCGTCTCAGCTCCATGTTGGGAACCAGAGTGATGGACGAAGAAATTGCCTATTCCGATGGGCTTGTAGAGGTATCAGAGAACGCAATTCGGTTCCGACATTATTACTTCCCCATTGGAGCAAAGTTCGTCAGGTTTTCAGACATCCTTCGCCTGGAGAAGAGACCCCCCACCCTGTTGAACGGCAAATGGCGGCTGTGGGGTACAGGCGATTTCAGGACTTGGTTTCCGAAGGATTGGAGGCGACCATGGAGAAGCTGCATTTTTTTCCTTCATTTGGCTACCCAGAAGACGCGCATCGGCTTCACCGTTGAGAATGCTGTGAAGTTCATGGAAATCATCAAGTCAAAAGGACTGACAATTGAGAACCCCTAGCCCCTGGAAGGCCTCCTCTCGCCAAGTGATAAGGGTATCCTCCTTGCGGAAGTTCTTGAGGTTCTTTCGGAAATCGGGCCTATGGAGGGATGGGCTAGGGCCACGGTGAGTATGTAAATAGAGAGGGCGGGTTACGGACACCTGCCTACAGTATCTCGAAAAACCGGCGGCTCGGCTAGAATCTAATGTGCTTTGGGGCGACTCATGCATGACTTGCTATTTTGGCTTTATTTTGTCAACTCCGTGGCGCTGATCAATCACGAAATCGACTCAGCTTACTGGAAAGAGTGGGAGTTGTTCAGGCTTCCAGGGGGCATTGCCGGGTTTCTGCTGCTCCATGTTCCCATCGTGGCGTTCGTGTTATACGGACTGATCCAGGTTCACGAGCGTTCCTTTGCCGGCCTCATCTTCTCCCTCGTGTTGTGCATCGGCGGCATCTTTGCCTTTTTCGCCCACAGATATTTCCTGAATAAAGGGAGGCCGGAGTTCAACACGGTCATTTCAAAGGCGCTTTTGCTGATCACCCTGATCGTATCCGTGGTTCAAACAGTGGTTACGGTCTATGTGATGACCCGGTGATACTCGGAAACCGACCTTTTATTCAACCAATCACAGGTAAGATTCCTCTTCCAAAGCCAACCGAGCCCATCCATCCCATTGCCTCGCTCAGCATAGCATCCAGTCACCCGGAAGATCTGCGAGTGCCAAATATCAAACATGGCCTAACCAACGGGATGGGCTTGAAATTCCTCCCTAATTTCGATAAAATACGCCCATCTGGTTTGATCAAAGGAGGACGTATGAAGACCAAACTCGTTACCGTTATGCTCGCTATCGCCATGATTTTAATCAGTTACGTGGATGGCTACGGGCAGGGCAAAAAAGACCGGGCCATGATCCAGGCCGCAGAATCCCTTTTCAACAAATACGTCGAGATGGGACAGGCCTTCGAGCCTGCGGTCGCCGACCTCTACGCCGATGATGCCATGATCCAGAACACGCGAAGATACCCCAACGGCGAGGCGCGCACGATGACGATGCCCGCCCCTCAATACAAGGAGATGATCCGGAAAGTCATGCCGGCGGCAAAAATCCGTGGTGACACGAACAACTACACAAATACCCGGTTCAGCCTAGAGGGAG
>JAGUZM010000398.1 GCA_020060805.1 Deltaproteobacteria bacterium
AAAGGAAATCCGAAGGTCGAGGGGGAATCTCCAGAACTTTATAAGGCCATTTTGAGGCCTGAAAATGGCGGTTTAAGGCATCAAAACACGTACTTTTGGAACGAACTCCCATAAATATCAGAAACATAGCTTGCCGACCCGCACGGGGCACGGGACACGTCGCCGGGCAGGTTCCGCCGGGCAGGTCGGACCAAGGCAACTGGTCGAAATGCTGAAGCAATGGTACGAAAATCGCCCCATTTTAGCGCTTAGAACCCTGTTTTTGGCATCAAAATGAGCCTTTTAAGAAAAGGAAATCTTATTGTCAAAGAGATTCCCGGCATCTTACCGGGCCATTTTGAGGCCTCAAAACCACTGTTTAAGGCATCAAAACGAGTATTCTTTGAACGATAGCAATTGAGCATCGATACCTTAGCTTGGTCCGACCCGCACGCCACACGCCACGCACGCCAGCACGCCACACGGCCTCGGCTGTCGGCGCTCGGACCCGGAAATAGGAGTGAAGTATGGCTGTTGGTTGGTCCCGCGACGGGGCTGTGCAGGATCAGATAGATGCCACCGTAGAATCCGGAGTGCAATTAGCCAGGAGCCGGTTATCTGATGGGGAAAGCTCCACCCATTGCGAGGAATGCGGGGTCGTTATTCCTGATGCTCGCCGCAAGGCTATGCCTGGAGTTCGCTTCTGCGTGAGTTGTCAATCAGAGCTCGAAAAAGGACAAAAGAAGACCCTCACCCTCTTCAATCGAGCCGGCAGCAAAGATAGTCAATTGAAGTGACAGGTCGCGATTAAATCGCGGAATGGACTAAGTGTCTGTTACGCTCTTTTCGGGGCAGAAAACGAAGATATAGGGCCCGAAAATACCCACTTCTGGGACGTTGATACTGAATAATTAACTGCATGCCCTGGCCCGACCCTCGAGCGGCGCAATTCTCGGTGAGGTGGGATCGAATTGGTAAGCAAATCCAGTGAGGAAACATAACAAGCCCCTGCACGAGGACCGCTCCTCAGTTCTTATCCTGTGTCGCGCGCCCGATACCGTTGGTAAGCAAGTTTGCCTTCGGTCTCGCTGCTGATCCGCAACATTAGTTCCAGAGATGAGAAAAGGTAACCTACATGCAGTGACGGGAGCGTTTGGCTACTCCGGCAAGTACATCGCGAAACGCCTGCTCGCCCAGGGCAAGTCCGTGATCACGCTCACGAACTCCCTTCACCGGGAAAATCCCTTTGGCGACCGCTTGCCTGCACATCCCTTCAATTTCGATAAGCCAGAGAAGCTCACTGAATCCTTGCGCGGAGTGTCGGTCCTTTACAACACGTACTGGGTACGCTTCAACCACAGGAACTTCACTCATGCGGATGCGGTACGCAACACCATGGTTCTTTTTGATTCCGCGAAGGCGGCGGGAGTCGAACGGGTGGTGCACGTGAGCATCACGAATCCGTCAGAGGAATCTCCACTCGAGTACTTCAGCGGGAAAGCACGTCTGGAACGCGCACTCATGGAAAGCGGCCTATCCCATGCTATCCTGCGACCCACGGTGCTGTTCGGGAAAGAGGACATCCTTGTGAACAACATCGCTTGGGCACTGCGACATCTGCCTGTGTTTGGTGTGTTCGGGGATGGTCAATACAAGCTCCAACCCATCTACGTGGATGATCTTGCGGAGATCGCCGTGGAACAGGGAAAACACCGGGAGTATCGTGTGATTGACGCCATCGGACCGGAAACATTCACGTACAGAGGGCTCGTGGAGGCTGTGGGCGAAATCATCGGCAAAAGGCGTCCGATCATGTCAGTTCCGCCCTCGATCGGGTATGCGGTTGGGTGGGTCATTGGCAAACTGGTCGGCGACGTGATGATCACGCAGGAGGAAATCACCGGGTTGATGGCGAATCTTCTGTACGTCGAATCTCCGCCCGCGGGAAAGACGAAACTGACTGATTGGGCCAGGGAGCGAGCATCCTCGCTGGGGCTGCACTACACGAGCGAGCTTGCTCGGAGGAGAGACAGAAGAACGGAGTACCGGAGCAACTAAAAAAGATGGTGTCTCGGTGATTGAAGCAGAGATCGGCGGTATTGTGCCAGGACTTGAGGAGCGTAGAGTCCTAAGTCAGATGCTGTCGGAGGGGGATCCAACAAATGGGCCAACAGATACACAGCAGAGCTCAGCAGCGAAGCCCGAAACATAACAGAGCATGAATGAGCCGACCGGTAACTAGGGTGATCAAAGCCCGTGGGAGCCTCTCGCCACCCCTAGCTTGACGAGGTAAATGTAAGAACGCGGCCACTCAGTTACCAAAGTGAGCGTCACATATCACGCACGTCCTGGATGTCCTTTACTACAGGTCGAAGAGCCTCCACCAGCCTATCCTTAGGCACGTCTTGCACTTTTAAGATGATCTCCCACGTCGGACCGCTGACATTCGGCACCTCTCTGATGCCGAAACCGAGAATATCGCCGCCTACGCCAAAAACCGCGCTGGTGATCTTGGCCAGCGTCCCCTTAACCCAAGGAATAGAGACCGTAACGCGTACACCAACCCTGCGTCCGCCGAGCAGTTCCATCAAGACTTTGAACAAATCAGTATCAGTGATAATGCCGATCAAGGTCTTTTCTCGCATTACGGGCAAGCCGCCGATTTTCTGATCAGCCATGATACGCGCCGCCTCCTCCAAGGGTGTGTCCTCAGACACCGTGATGACCTGTCTGCTCATCACTGTCTCAACCTTAATCTTGGCGAGCAGCTCCGGTATCTCCCACACGGCGAGTGTGGTAGCAGGCGAAGGCGAAGAGGACAACAGGTCCTCACGAGAGACGATGCCGACAAGGTTGCCGTGGTCATCGACTACAGGGAACCGGCCAACTTTGCTTTCGTACATTAAACGCAGTGCGCGATGGACCGTCGTGTCAGGTCTAACGGCAATTGGACTGGGCGTCATACATTCTCGAACGAACATGGCTTCCTCCCAATTAGGTGTCTAAATTCAATCGGAGTGATTCCACCTAGTCACGGTATTCTTTGCTCTCCACACATTAACGTGGCCGCAAGACTGATTTGCCTGAAAGCATAAGCCTTTTCAGAGGGGGTGTCTAGCCTTTTCAAAAGGCTTCTCTGACGTGCGATTAGCTCTTGTAATCCTCCGCTTTAGATCCAGGCGCAAAATTTTGGCGATAGGAATAGCCAACTCCGAAAGGGGGGGGTCAGAAAACCGGCCTCCGGGGGAGTGCGACTGGAGATTTCTTTTGAGGGTAGTTAGAACCTGTGGTAGGTTTATTTTTTTGCTTATTTATAACTCCAAGTCCTAAGTGCTACTGATATCAATGATTCAAATTGAGGCGGAACAAACGTTATGCCACTAACTATTCTTCTTTCCATTCTTTCGGGGGTTTCATTTGCGGGGGCAGGGCTTGGGTACAAGATGGCAGAACGTTGGCGATGCCGGTCATCAGTATTCATACTTGTTTTTGCGATAACCGGTGGAGCTTTTGCGGGGATTAAGGCTTTTTTCGAAACTACGGTGTGGCTTGAACCAAAGTTATGGCTACTGGGCATTGCCATGGGACTTTTATTTGATCTGGCTATTTATTTGATTATGCAGGCCAACCGCCTTGGGCCAGCATCGGCGAGCTGGACAGTATTGAATCTCGGATTATTGGTGCCAATTTTTGTTTCGCCATTCATAACTGAGGAAACAGTGCTGTGGTTAGATCCGATTATTGTAGCGCTGTTCATATTGATGTTACTGATGTTTGCCCGTGGGATGAAAAATACTGGAGAGGTAGACAAAGGGCGCCATAGACTGCATATCCTGATGTTGTTAGGAATATTTTTTGCTCAGGGTTTTTTTCTGCTGGGTAACAAAATCAAGTACCTACTATTCAATGATGCAAATACAGCTGCGCTGACATTTATTGTTTATTTGAGTGGAGCGACGGCGGTATTGTTCGTTATTTATACCACCCAACAACGCCTAGTTTTGCTCGGGAGTGAGTTGAAAGCTGGGCTTATAACTGGCATTTGTAATAGCCTTGGGGTTATTCTGCTGTTAAATGGAATGAGCCTACCATCGACGATAGTATTTCCCTTGAGCGCGTCAATCGCATTGCTAGGAGGTGTATTTTTGACCAGTTTGATATATGGGGAAAGACTCAATCGAATGAAAACGATAGGAGTGATGTTGGGGTTAATGGCATTAATCTTGGCTGTTTTTCGGGAAAAATTGGTAAGTATTTTAACCGGGGTCTGAAAACTAGAATTTAAGGATCAATGTTTGCGGCAGGTATGAAGGGGATGAAGGGGGACGCTCTTTAATGAAGAAAAGGGGTCTGCTCTTGACTCATGGCCCGTGTCTCCTGCACGAGGAAAGAATAGAATCTCGATCTTTTGTAAACTTGCTGGGGTGCTTTGACGATTGAATGGATTTTCCGAAATGAGTCAAGAGTAGACTTGACCCCTTTTCTGACCCCTTTTCTGGAATTTTTCCGAAATGAGTCAAGAGTAGACTTGACCCCTTTTTGCTTTTCTGGAATCGAAGGGTCTCCTCCAAGAATGGTACGATTTCGAGAAGGAAGCACAGGAGCGCGCCCTTCGAGAGTGGTGCAAAGAAAACGGAGTTGAATTGTAGATGCCGGAATCACGGTGCCCTATCCATGTCCGAAAACGTCTTGCCTTTAAAAGTCAACTACATCAATATAGGAGTCCGGGAGGAGAGTCAGAGCTCCTTGGCCGGACCACCGCCAAGGAGCCATGGCATCCGGAGGGGAGGCCGGAGACATGCGGTTGAACCCACAGATCTGCGACAGGGCGCGCCTGGCGCGCGATCCGCGCTTCGACGGCCTGTTTTTCGTCGGCGTGTTGAGCACTGGCATCTATTGCCGGCCCATTTGCCCGGCGCGCCCGCCCAAGCGCGAAAATATCGTCTTCCATCCTTCCGCGGCCGCGGCAAGTGCTGCCGGGCTGAGGCCGTGCCTGCGCTGCCGGCCTGAATCAGCACCGGGCAGCCCGGCCTGGAACGGGACTTCCACCACCGTGGCACGGGCCATGACGCTGATTCGTCAAGGCGCACTGGTCGAAGGCGGGCTGGACGACCTGGCTGCCAAGCTGGGTGTGGGCGAGAGGCATTTGCGGCGCTTGTTTCAAGAGCACGTCGGCGTTTCGCCCAAGCGATTCGCTTTGACCGAAAGAACCCTTTTTGCCAAAAAGCTCCTCGGCGAAACAGCGCTTTCCGTCACCGAGATCGCCTTGGCATCGGGCTTTGGCAGCATTCGGCGTTTTAACGCCGCCTTTAACAAGCTTTACGGCAAGACACCCTCGGCGCTTCGGCGGCGGGACACAAACAGCCGTGCGGCAGTCAACGCACTGTGCCGAAGCACCTTCACATTATCCTATCGCCCTCCCTTCGACTGGCCCAGCATGCTGGGTTTTTTCCAGGCCAGGGCCATTCCCGGTGTGGAGTACGTCAGCGACGGCGTCTACCATCGCACCGTCCGGATCAATGGGACCAGCGGTGTGATTTCCGTGGCCCGGGCCGCCGAAGGCCATGCCCTGCGGCTCACGGCGGCGCTGTCCGGAAGCCGCGACCTGATGCCTTTGGTGGATCGCGTGCGCCGCATGTTCGACCTGAATGCCAACATGACGGCCATTCATGACGTTTTATGCGAAGATCCGCTGCTGGCCGCGGCGTTACGCAAAACCCCCGGCCTCAGGCTGCCGGGCGGCTGGGACCCATTCGAGGTTGCCGTCCGGGCGGTGACCGGCCAGCAGATCTCCGTCAAGGGCGCCCGCACCATCCTGGGACGCATCGCCGCAAAGGCCGGCCCGAGGTTCGAATCGGCCGAACATCCGCAACTCACGCGCTATTTCCCGAGCGCCGAAGAAATTAACGGATGCGACCTGATTCCCATGGGCATGCCGGCCAGACGCGCCCAGACGATTCAAGGGCTGGCCCGGACCGTGGCCAACGGCGAGCTTTCGTTCAGGGTGCACGACTCGCTGGAAAACTTCATCGGCCGGTTGACTGCGCTTCCCGGTATCGGCGACTGGACGGCCCAATACATTGCCATGCGCGGTTTGGGCGAACCCGACGCCTTCCCGGCGTCGGACCTGGGCATTGCCAAGGCCTTGCACCAGGGCGAAAGACGGCCCGGTCTCAAACAAATTCTGCAAAGGGCGGAAACCTGGCGTCCCTGGCGGGCTTATGCCGCCATGGGCCTCTGGCACGCCTGAAAGGATGCGGCATGTACTACGATTTTTTCAATACAGGACTCATCGGTCGCCTGACCCTGGTGGGAGATAAAGAGGGCCTAAAGCACATCGCCTTTGAAGAAGAGAAAAAACCTCTCAGCATTCAGGAACAATGGGAGAGAAGGCCCGGGTTTTTTGAAGAAGTGAAAGCCCAACTGCGGGCCTATTTCAAACGGGAGCGCAAGCAATTCGATCTTCCCCTGGCGCCTGTGGGCACGTCTTTTCAGCACAAGGTCTGGCAGGCCTTGCGTGCCATCCCCTACGGTCAACTGGTGAGCTATAAAAGCATTGCCGAAGCCGTGGGCAACCCCAAGGCCGTGCGGGCCGTAGGCCGCGCCAACGGCCAGAACCCAATCCCCATCATCATCCCATGCCATCGCGTCGTCGGCAGCGACGGTTCCCTCACCGGCTTTGGCGGCGGCCTTGAGACCAAAAGAAGGCTTATCGAACTGGAGCGGGCTTGGCCATGAACCGGGGTCGGGTCGCCCATTAAAGGGCCTGTTAAGGGGAAAAACACCTCACCCTGGGAAAAATGGAATTCTTTTCCCTTTACAGGGAGTTCCTTTCTGCGCGAAAGCCCTGCTATCGGCGTGTTCTCCGTCGGTTACTTCCGCGTTTTCGGGTACCAACGCTGGCCTCAGTTGCAACTTTCCTCTTAGACCTTTAAGGGCAGACGCTGTCGGCGACCCTGCCCCGAGTTTATCGAATGGATCGAAGGGCGCAAAATGGGTGAGGTGTGAGGCGCGAAGACTTCACGCTGAGGTGTCCATGGCATTCTCCGATTTCCTCTCCGACGCACCGGGTTTGCCCACGAGACGCGCCAGCAAATGGAAGAAGATCACCGCCACGGTGAGGGGCACTGCGACCGTCACGACCGCCGTGGGGATCCCCATGGCTTCAGTGGTTCGCTGCCAGGTGCGAAGGAGGAACTTGTCGCTGTGGTAGAGAATGGGGCCCAGAAAGGCCACCGTGGCCATGGCGCGCAGGAGGTGCGCCGAAGCGATCCAGACGCGGTTCCCTTCGGTGGGCGGCGGCACTAGGCACGGATCAGACCCCTCCTTGAACGCCACGGTTGCCCCCAGGAGCCCACCCCACACCATGCAGTAGCGGGCCAGTTCCTCAGTCCACACCGGCGCGTTCTGGAGGATATAGCGGGTCACCACCTGGAAAATGACGAGAATCAGCAGGACGCCGAAAAACCCGGTGGCCGCCCACTGACAGGCCACATCGAGAGTGTCGCTGCTGCGGCTGAGAAGTCTCCGCACCTCATCCTCCTACCGATTGGCATCCGACGCCTTGATGAATGCGTCAGCGACCTCGCGGCCCACGATTTTCTCGTACACCGGTCGCACGAGTTTCGCAAACTGGGTTCTCTGCTCCGATGTGTTTCGCGTAATTTTTACGCCCGCCTTTTCAAGGTCGTCCAGCCCGGTCTTGTCGATCTGGGCTTGCCACACCCGGTTGGCCGCGGTGGCCTTTGCGCTGGCCTCGTCGACGATTTTCTTCTGGTCGGACGAGAGCTTCTTGTACCAATCCTCGGAGCAGATAGCCACCCGCAGGGGTGCAGCAAAGCGGAGATCCGCGTAGTGCTTGAGGACTTCCGTGTGCTTGAAGAGCAGGGGCACGACCGCTGCGTTCAGGTATCCGTCCGCGATCCCGGTCTGGAGCGCGTTGTAGATCTCGGCCCAGGGCACGATGACGGTGCTGGATCCCCAGGCCTCGAGGTATTGGACCTGGGCCTTGTCCATGGCTCGAATCCGGAGTCCCTTGAGGTCATCAGGAGTGTTGATCGGCTTTTTGGTGTTCGCCAGACCGCCGAAACCGCCCACGGCCACTAAGGACAGGACCCTCACGCCTTTCTTGGCGGTCCCGTCGTTCACCTTCTTAAAGAGATCGGTCTTCTGCAGCGTCCGGTCCATGTGCTCCATGGAGTCGAAGATATATGGTAGATTGAAGCCGAAGATGCTCGGCTCCAGCTGGCCGGCTTTGGCCAGGTCGGACATGCTGACCTCCAGGAGACCCTGGGTCACCTGATCCAGCTTCTCCTCTTCCGCTCCCAGCGCGTCCCGCGGGAACTCCTTCGCGGCCATGCCGTTGGCCTTCAAGTGGTCCCCAAACGTTTTGGCCCAGACGTAGGTGCCGCTCTTCTCGAGATCCGGCGGCGAATCCAGAGCGATTTTGACCTCCGCGGCCGGGCACACCCCGGCCAGCACCAGCACACCCCACAGGGCAAGACAAAAAAAGAGCGCTCTTTTCATGACAAGTCACCTCCGCAAGTTCTCTCCCCTCCTAGGAGGGGGTTTCAGAATCCAAAGTAACGCGGGATCACGAGTGAGATCTCAGGAACCAGGATCAACACGAGCAGAACAATGGTCTCCACGATGAGGAACGGGATCACGGCACCGCAGAGGCTCCAGAAATTCTCCCCTGTGATGGCGGAGACCACCACCAGCGACCCGCCCACTGGAGGGCTCGCCAGCCCCAGGCTCATGTTGAGGCACAGTACGATTCCCAGGTGAATGGGATCCACCCCCGCGGCCACGCATGGAGGCCCGAGAAGGGGCACGAGAAGGGCCAAGCACATGGGCGGTTCCATGACGGTCCCCGCGATGTAGAATAGAAGGTTCACCGCGAGCAGAAGGCCCATTCTGGAGAGCTCGAACCGAGTTACCAGCGAGGCCAGGGCCTGTGGCCATTCTTCCAACGCGCCGATCCACGCGGCGCAGGCCGCCGCAGCCATGACCATGAAGATGCTTCCGCTCAGAACGGCGGTGCGCTTCAAGCTCAGCACGACGATCCGCGCATTCACCCCGCCATAAAACGCTCCTGCCGCGATGGAGGCCACCACCGCCAGAGCGGCCGCCTCCGTGGGCGTGACCACGCCCAAGACGATTCCCCCCACAATGATAACAGGCAATAGCAGGGCAGGTCCTGCACGAAACAGCGTGTGGAAGAAGGGCGGGACGGCCTCCTGTGGCCCGCCTGGATGATGGTGACGGCGGGCGAAAAACCAGTTGGTGATCAGGAGGGAGGCGCCGAGCAGAAGCCCCGGAAGAATCCCGGCAGCCAGAAGCCCCCCGATGGAAACCTGCATGAGGGCGCCGTAGAAGATGAGGATGATGCTCGGAGGGATGATGGGACCGATGATGGAGCCTGCCACTGTTATGGCCGCGGCGTACGACCTTGGATAGCCTTTCTGCAGCATGGCCGGAACCAGGGTGTTGCTCAAGGCCGCTGCATCCGCCACGGCCGAGCCGGAGATCCCTGCGAAGAACACGCTCGTCAGGACGTTCACGTAACCCAAGCCGCCACGAAGCCGGGCCACGAGGCACATGGCAAAATCCACCAGGGCCTTGGTGACCCCGGTTCGGTTCATGATCTCTCCGGTGGTGATGAAGAGGCACATGGCCATCAGGGCAAAGACATCGATCTGGGAGAAGACCCTTTGGGGCAGGACCGCCAGGTAACGCGTCTTCTCCACGGCCACGAATCCCAGAGCGCTCGACGCCCCGACCACATAAGCCAGGGGTGCCCCCGCAGCCATAAAGAGAATGGAGAGGATGATGATCACCCAGGTCAAACCGGACTCCTCCTCAAGGTCATTGCCGGGGTCTTGCCGCCTGCGAATGGGACGGAGAGAAAGTGCAGGATCCCGACCCCGGCCTCGCCTTTATTTTCGGGTAGGGTCAGCGAAGGAGCACTCCTGCCGGCTGTGCCCCCGTGTGCACGCCACTGCGGACCACAAACTCGCCCCGGACCAGGACGTAGGGGATGCCTTCCGGGTACTGATGGGGCGAGACGTACGTGGCCTTTTCCGCCACCCGTTGCGGGTCGAAGAGCGTGAGATCCGCCCAGTTCCCTTTTTTCACCAGGCCGCGATCCCGGAGGCCCAGCTTTTGGGCCGGGAAGCCGGTCATCTTCCAGACCGCCTCCTCCAGGGAAATCACCTTTTCCTCCCGTACGTAGTGCCCCAGGATTCGTGGGAAGGTCCCAAAGTTTCGGGGATGGGGCAATCCTTGCGACATGGGGCCTGACAGGGCATAGCCCATGCCGTCGGTGCCGATCATCATGGCCGGGTGGCGAAGCTCCCGCAGGCGGTTCTCCTCGGACATCATGAAGGTGACCATGTTGGCGCGCAGCCCGGTTTCCAGGAGCGCATCAAAGATCCACTCGTAGGCGCTCTTTCCTTGCTCCCGGGCGAGTTCGGCCACGTAGCGGCCTTGATATTCAGCCTTGCCCGGCGCAAAACTGATGAGCACTCGGTCCCACTCCATGTCCTTGGCAAACCCCTCCGACTTCATGGACGCGGTCATCTGTTCACGAACCGCGGGATCTTCCAGCCGCTTTGTGATCGCCTCTTTTCCCCCCTCGTGGGCCCACTGGGGGAGAAGAGCCGAGAGGCCCGTGCTTCCGGCGAGGTAAGGGTAGAGGTCGGCGGTCACGTTCAACCCCTCGGCCCGGGCCTCATCGATGAGGCGCAAGGCACGCTCCACCGTGTCCCAGTTCTTGCGGCCCGCCACCTTGAAGTGGCTGATCTGCACTGCCGCGCCCGAGTCCCTGCCGATTCGGATCGCTTCAGATATGGCCGCGAGGAGGGTGTCCGCCTCTCCCCGGATGTGGCTGAAGTAAATCCCTCCGCGATCTCCCACAGGTCGGGCGATGGCGGCGATCTCCTCGGCATGGGTGAAGGACCCGGGCGGGTAGATCAGGCCGGTGCTGAGTCCGAAGGCTCCCTCGTCCATGGCCTGGGCGACCGCTGCCCTCATCCCGTCACGCTGCTCAGGGGTAGCCGGCCCTGGGGTAAAACCCATGACCCCGGCTCGCACGGTTCCCTGTCCCACAAGGGGGACAACGTTCAGGGAGGTGCCGGATTGGGAGAGATCCTCCAGGTAGGTGCTGAAGCCGGACCAGCGCTCCCACGGCAACCGCTCACCGGCCCGGCCCAGAGAGGCCTCCATCATTCGGATCGCCTGGTCCCGGGTTTTTTGCATAAGGGGTACCGGCGAGAAGCCGCACTGCCCCACCACAACCGTTGTGATCCCCTGATGAACCAGGCTCTCGGCTGTGGGGCATAAGGGGAGGGAGAAATCCGCATGGGA
>JAGUZM010000254.1 GCA_020060805.1 Deltaproteobacteria bacterium
GCCGATAGCGATGGAGAAGGAGTTGAGGTTTGCGATACGGGAAGGCGGGAGGACGGTAGGGGCCGGCGTCATCAGCGACATCATCGAGTAGGACGACCCGAGAAGCAGAACTCCCGCAGGAGAGTGGATATGCGTGACATCATCATTTTTGCGTGCGAGCAGTGTAAGAACAGGAATTACACCTCCACGAAGAACAAGAGGAAAAGCCCGGACAAGTTGGCTTTCAAGAAATATTGCCCTTCTTGCAAGTCGCACACGCTTCACAAAGAGACGAAGTAGACGTGATTCGGGATGCAGGCCAGTAGCTCTAACGGCTAGAGCACCGGACTCCAAATCCGGGTGATGGGGGTTCGAATCCCTCCTGGCCTGCCAAATTCAAAAAGCTCAAGACGGGCGATGGGCTTCAAGCGGATCGGCTCCAGGGTGACGTTAGGGTGTGATGAAGAAGTCGAAGCGAAAAGAGAGAAAAGCGAGCATGGCCCAAGGGGGGGCGGTTTCGGACGCTCCTCCCATGGACACAGGTTCAACCGGCCCTTCGGTTCGGGAAGAGAAGGAAGAGAAGAGAAAACCCTCTTTTGCGGTGGCGAAAAGAGAGCCCGAAAAGAGGGCCACGGAGAGGGCCTCGGTCTTCCGGTATGTGCAGATCGCGGTGCAATTTCTGCGCGAGTCCCGGATGGAGCTGAGGAAAGTCAAATGGCCCACGCGCAAGGAGTTGCTCGCGTCCACGGCGGTGGTGATTGCCCTTGTCATCATCGTCTC
The DNA here is from genome assembly GCA_020060805.1 of Deltaproteobacteria bacterium. GTDB lineage: Bacteria > Desulfobacterota > DSM-4660 > Desulfatiglandales > HGW-15 > JAHECH01. The sequence continues at coordinate 760 of JAGUZM010000254.1, forward strand.
TTTCTATCTGGGGCTGATTGACTTCGGGCTGATCAAAATCATCAAGAATATCGTCAGGTAGGTGAACGAGGACAAGGACCGTGAGGAAGCGATGAGTGAAGAGAAGGATTTGAAATGGTACATCGTTCACACCTACTCAGGCTTTGAGAACAGGGTAAAAGCGAGCCTGCAGGAAAGGGTTAAGACCCTGGGCCAGGAGAAATATTTCGGCAAGATTCTCGTGCCCACGGAGCAGGTCGTGGAGCTGAAGAAGGGGCACAAGAGAACCTCTTCCAGGAAGTTTTATCCGGGATACATCATGGTGCAGATGTTCCTCAACGATGAGACGTGGCATACCGTGAGAAACACGGCCAAGGTGACGGGGTTTGTCGGCGGCAGCACCATGCCCACCCCGGTTCCGGATGAAGAGGCAGACCGGATCATCCGCCAGATGGAAGAAGGCATCAGCAAGCCCAAGCCACGGTACCAGTTCGAACAGGGGGATCAGGTCAGGGTCATTGACGGGCCCTTCAACAATTTCCAGGGCGTTGTGGAAGAGGTGAAGCCGGACAAGGAAAAACTGAGGGTTCTCATCACCATCTTCGGCCGGGCAACGCCGGTGGAGCTGGATTTCATTCAGGTCAACAAGGTTTAACCGGACGGGCATCCGAAAAAGAGCGTTTTTCGTATGGGCACCGGTTTTGGGCGGTCCTTTTCGGCCCTTCACACCCGGAGAGGTCCCCGAGGCGCTCTTTCGGGTGAACAGGAAATCGTGTAGAGAGGTTTTTCATGGCGAAGAAGATCATTGCAACGGTCAAACTTCAGGTGAAGGGGGGGCAGGCAAACCCTTCCCCTCCTATCGGTCCCGCGCTGGGGCAGCATGGCGTGAATATCGCGGAGTTCTGCAAATCCTTCAATGCCAAGACCCAGGACCAGATGGGCGTGGTCATTCCGGTGATCATCACGATCTTTGCGGATCGTTCCTTTTCGTTCATCACCAAGACGCCTCCCGCCTCGGTGCTCCTGAAGCAGGCGGCCAAGGTGGCGAAAGGATCGAGCCAGCCCAGCCGTGAGAACGTGGGTGAGGTCACCAAAAAGCAGGTCGAAGAAATTGCGAGAATGAAGTTAGAGGATTTGAATGCCTACGATATCGAAAATGCCGTGAAGATCATCGAAGGAACGGCAAGGAGCATGGGTATTCAAATCGTTTGATCAAAACGGGCGAGGAATGACGGATATGGCCAGGAGAGGAAAGAAGTATCGAGGGGCGAGCGAAAAAGTCGATCGCGCAAAGAGATACAACTTTGACGAGGCGGTGCAGGTGGCCCTTGACGGTCACTACGGGAAATTCGATGAGACCTTGGATATCGCCGTGCGCCTAGGCGTGGACCCGAGGCACGCTGATCAGATGGTGAGGGGGACCGTGGTTCTCCCCCACGGGGTAGGGAAACCGGTTCGCGTCCTTGTTTTTGCGAAAGGCGAAAAGGAAAAGGAAGCCCTGGATGCCGGAGCTGATTTTGCCGGTGCCGAGGAGTACGTGGAAAAGATCCAGAAAGGATGGCTGGAATTCGACAAGGCCATCGCCACCCCGGACATCATGACCGTTGTGAGCAAGCTCGGGCGAATTCTGGGCCCCAGAGGGCTCATGCCCAACGCAAAGCTCGGAACAGTGACCTTTGATGTAGCCAAGGCCGTGAAAGACGTCAAAGCGGGCAAAATAGACTTCAAGGTCGAAAAGGCGGGAATCGTGCATGCTCCCATGGGGAAGGTGTCCTTCGGAAAAGACAAGCTCGTCGGAAACATCGTGGCCTTTATGGAAACGATTCTTCGACTGAAACCACCATCGAGCAAAGGCTCCTATCTGCGAAGCATCGCCATATCGACAACCCTCGGTCCGGGGATCAAGGTTGACCCCGCATATGTGAAGGATCTGGTCACCTAACACGTAAGGGTGCTGCGGCAGGCCCGAACTGTTGGCGGTGGGGCGAGGTGACGAGCGTTTCATCGATAGATAAAAGGAGTTATTTCCCTGAACAGGGAAGAGAACAGCCCAGGCAGCAGGATGCTTGCTTTCTGGGGACGGGATTCGCGGTCGAAGACAGTGGGTGCTGAGCGGCCTCATGACGAACGGGGTCGCGAAGGCTTAATCGGTCAAGCCTACCGAGACTGTGAGGCGTTGATCTTTTCTGCCACCCATTCGTGGCTTCGGCACCCCGTGAAAGAAATGAATGAGGAGGGGGTGATCGGTACTTGGAGAAAAAGGAAAAAGAGAGTTTCGTAGAGGAGTTGTCTGAGCGGCTTAAGAAGGCCCAAGCGACTTTTGTGGTGGATTACCAGGGCCTCAACGTGGAATCCATCAACCGGGTGAGGAAGGAGCTGAGGCAGAGCCATGTGGATTTCCGGGTCGTCAAGAACCGTCTCTTGAAGATCGCGTCTCAGGCGACAGGGACGGAAGCGATCAAGGACCATTTGGTTGGGCCCTGCGCCATTGCGATTACCTATGAGGATGTGGTGGCGCCTGCGAAGATCCTGGTCGAGCAAGCCAAGAAGGTTGAAAAACTGAAGATCAAGGTCGGCCAGATGGGCGGGAGGGTCATGGACCTCGAGACCATCAAGAGGTTGGCTGAACTCCCGGGGAGGGAGGTGCTTCTCGCCAAGGCATTATCCGTGATGCAGGCCGTTCCATCGTCGTTCGTGAGGGCCCTGAACGGGGTGATTCTTAATCTGCTCAATGTGTTGAAAGCGATTGAAAACCAAAAAAGGGTCAGCCGAACTGAGGATAACTGACCCGTTGCTACCGATAAGACCAAGGAGGTTGAGATACGAGAAATGGCAAGCAATATCAGCAGGCAGGATGTGATTGATTATATATCCAATATGACGGTTCTGGACCTCTCCGAGTTCGTGAAGGAACTGGAGGAGAAGTTCGGCGTCACCGCGGCGGCGCCGGTGGCCATGGTCGCCGCAGCACCCGCGGGACAGGCAGCAGAGGCAGCGCCGGAGAAGACGGAGTTTGACGTCATTCTGACCGCCTCCGGAGACAAGAAGATACAGGTGATCAAAGAGGTACGGGCCATCACGGGGCTGGGTCTCAAGGAGGCGAAAGCCGTGGTGGACGTGACACCCGGCAAGGTCAAAGAGGGGGTGTCCAGAGAGGAAGCGGAAAAGATCAAGAAACAACTCGAAGAGGCAGGCGCCACCGTGGAGATCAAATAACCGACCTCCCCCGGATCTCACGCGCGCCCCTTCGGGTCGCCTAATAACCTTAGCGAGAGGACCAGATGAAATCAACCGATGGTGTCAGTCACCGGATCAGACGGAACTTTGGGAAGATCGAGAAGATCATCGAAATTCCCAACCTGATCGAGACACAGAAGCAGTCTTATGAAAGGTTTCTTCAGAAGGACGTTGCGCCGGAGCAGCGGAAGGATACCGGCCTCCAGGGGGCTTTCAAGAGTGTCTTTCCGATCAGCGACTTCAGCGGCTCATCCTCCCTGGAGTTCGTGAGATACTCCTTTGAGACCGCCAAGTACAGCGAAGAGGAGTGCCTGAGCAAAGGCATGACCTTTGAGGCACCCCTCAAGCTGACGGTGCGCCTTATCGTTTTCGACACGGACGTGACGGACGGGACCAAAAGCATCCGGGACATCAAGGAGCAGGAGATCTATTTCGGAACCATTCCCATGATGACGGACAGGGGGACCTTCATCGTCAACGGCACCGAGAGGGTGATCGTCAGCCAGCTCCATCGGTCCCCGGGCGTGTTTTTTGACCACGACAAGGGGAAGACCCATTCCAGCGGCAAGCTTCTTTACTCCGCCAGGATCATTCCCCTCAGGGGATCATGGCTCGATTTTGAGTTCGACCCCAAGGACCTCCTGTATGTCCGTATCGATCGTCGCCGTAAGTTCCCGGTGACGACCTTCCTGAAGGCTCTGGGTTATACCTCGAAGGAAATCCTCTCCCAGTTCTACGAGACGGAGAAAATCATTCACAAGGCCGGGGAGTACTCTCGTCCTCTGAAGCTGGAAAACCTGTTCCGGCAGAAGATCACGAAAGAAATCCTTCACCCCAAGACCAAGAAAGTCCTCGCCCGGCAGGGTGAGAAATTGACGAAGCGGCTTTTCACCATCCTGGAGTCGGAGGGAATCACCCACATTCCCGTGCCCGAAGATCACGTCCTTGGAAGGATCACGGCCAATGACGTGGTCGATCCGTCGACCGGGGAAATCCTGGCCAACGGCAATCAGCCCGTCACGGCCGAGATTCTGGAAAAAATGCAGGAAAAGGGCATCCACGAGCTGGACTGCCTGGTATTGGATGCGGGTGTGGGCCCGACGATCAGGGATACGATGATGCTGGACAGGATCGAAGCGACCGATGAAGCGGTCCTGGAGATCTACAGGAAAATGCGGCCGAGCAGCCCTCCCACGCAGGAAGTGGCGAACAACTTCTTCGGCGGCCTTTTCTTCAACATGTCCACGTACGATCTCTCCCCCGTGGGAAGGCTGAAGCTGAATTACCGCCTCGCCATGGACCTGCCCCTCGACACCCGCACCCTCCGGCGGGAAGATATCATCGCCACGGTGAAGGAACTCATCCGGTTAAAGAATTCAGAGGCGATGGTCGATGATATCGACAACCTGGGGAACCGAAGGGTCCGGGCCGTGGGTGAACTGCTGGAGAACCAGTACCGGATCGGCCTGGTACGGATGGAGCGGGCGATCAAGGAAAGGATGAGTCTCCAGGAAGTGGAGACGTTGATGCCCCACGACCTCATCAATTCCAAGCCTGTTTCAGCCGTGGTCAAGGAGTTCTTCGGGACGAGCCAGCTCTCCCAGTTCATGGATCAGACCAACCCCCTGTCGGAGGTCACGCACAAGCGGCGGTTGAGCGCCCTCGGCCCGGGTGGCTTGACAAGGGAGCGAGCGGGGTTCGAGGTCCGTGACGTTCACCCCACCCATTACGGGAGGATCTGCCCGATCGAGACGCCGGAAGGCCCCAACATCGGCCTCATCGTGTCTCTCAGCACCTATGCGAGGGTGAACGAGTTCGGGTTCATCGAGACGCCCTACCGGGAGGCGGAAAACGGGAAGGTGACCAAGGCCATCCAGTACCTGTCCGCCCTCGACGAGAGGACCTACCCCATAGCGCAGGCCAACGCCCCCCTCGATAAGAAGGGCCAGTTCATCAGGGAGGAGGCGGCGGTCCGGATCGAAGGAGAGGCGAGCAAGATACCGGTCCAGAGCGTGAAGTACATGGACGTCTCGCCGGACCAACTGGTCAGCGTGTCCGCGGCCCTGATCCCGTTCCTGGAACA
>JAGUZM010000124.1 GCA_020060805.1 Deltaproteobacteria bacterium
AGCATTGATCATTGAACATTGAACATTGATCATTGAACATTGAGCATTGAACAATTGCGGGAGAAAATCGGCTGCAAGTCAGCCTCCGGACGCGACGGGCATCGGAGTGAGCTCAGGAGACTGAGAAACCTCGCTTCTCCAAAGCCAGCTCAATCGCACATACCAGGTCTTCGCGGATAGGGATCACATCGAAGACGAGCTCTCCGTCGATGAAAAGCGACGGTATGGGTGCGCATCTGAGGAATTTCTTCAGCTCTTCCTCGCCGTACAGGGAAACAGACAGATCATAGAAGCGGCGTGCATGGGCCTTGCTCTTCATGTACTCAACCTTTGTGAAGCGCACGCGATGACCGTATTTCGGAATTACCTCCTCGACCGCCTCGGCCATGTAAAAACATGCAGGGCACTGATCGCCCTGGTAAATAATTTCGATATGGATCGCTTCCAATGGCGTGCAGCCTGGACTCATGTGTGCTGAAAGCACAAAATGATTTTTTCAGGGCCCCCTTGCGGGGGCCCCGGTTTAGGTAGCCTGCGACGCGCGGCTCCTCTATTTGACTGAGGAATCGGTCCGGGTGAACTTACCGGCCCCTGCTTTGGCAAGGTTCTCCTGGATCTTGTCGAACTCGAACCCCTTATCGCGCAGCGCCTGGATACGTTTCTTCATGCCCTCGTTGGGCGCTCGCTTTGCCATCTCGTCGATCAGCTCTTCGTACTGGGGGATGATGCTCTCGAAAACGAGGTCTTTTTCAATGCAGATCGTCGGCAGCACCCTCCCCTTGAGCTCCAGGAACTTGCCTATCCCGTCCTTGTTCTTGATGGACCACTCCCTGTATTGGATCATATCCTGGACGTCTTTGGGCAGGGCTGCGATCGATTCCATCATGTAGCCGCAGGCAGCGCACTGCACACTGTCCAGGGTCAGAACATCGATGTGAATGAAGTCTGCCATAGTATGGTCTCCTCCTTTCTTCGCCAGGTTACCAGGAAGCAGGGTACTTGGCGTAATACTGATAGTACCAGTTCTTCGCTTCCATGGCCTGATCCATATGTTCCACCGGAACATCGTAGGGCATGTCTCACCCAGGTGCGAAGGTGTATCCCACATGTCCGCCTGCGGCAAGGCTCACGATAGCATCTTCTCTCGGGGAGAGGAGCCCGAGGCTTAATGCGAGGGTGAGCTTCAAGTTGCCGCCAAAGCCGACGTTGTATTTCCGGGCCATATCGCGGACAAAGATCATGTTCAGCTGCTCATCGATGGCGAAACCGTGAGTCCCGATTTTGCACACGTCTTCCATAACCTTGGTGCAGTCGCCGCAGATGAAGAAAGAGGAGGTCAAGCCTCTGTCATGGATGACCTTGATAGCCGCCTGGGAATTGGGGGTGACGAACTCCTGGAATGTTGCGGACTTGATCTGGGAGGCGACAGGGTCAACGATCGCAATGATCTCAGCCCCCATATCCGCATAAAACCCTGCTGCCGCAGCACCCACCTCTCCGGCAAACTTGATCACTTGGTGCGCAAAATCCTTGTTCTTGTAAACATCCGTGAAAATTCGGACTCCGGCCAGATGGGAAGCGAGGGTCAAGGGACCGCAGAAAAGGCCCATCATGACGCAGTCAAGCTCATCCAGCTGGGGCTTGGCGATCTTGGCAGCCTCGTAGAGGACCGGCCATCTCCCGGAACTCCTGGTCGGGATCTTCAGCCCCGCATCCTTAGGCGTCTTGTTCGAGCAGGGGTGGACCGTTACCGACGGGACGTTGTCGGGCCACCATTTCAGGTCGCAGCCCACGGAATTCGCCTCGACGGAAAGGTCAAACACCAGGGGAATGCCGTCCGCTTTGTACCTTTTTGCAGCATTGACCACCGCTTTTGCCAGCAGCTTTGGATCCTTGAGCACCTTATCCGCGGGTTCATTGATAAGAAAGGCGGAGTGCACTCCCGAGTAAGGCACCCATGGGGGATCATCTGTTCTCTTGCCCCGATAAGCGTCAATTAGCTTCTGCTTGGCCATTGTTAACCTCCTTCTATTTTAGGTGTTATAGCTTCCATTGCACCAACCCACCCAACGGATATTTCGGATTCTATCACCTCCCCTCTACGCCTTGGCCGAGCCAGGTTAATAGATCACGGCCTCCAGACACGATTCCAGAGCCGCGGAAACCTCCTTTTCCTCAACATGCCATCCCACAAAGGCGAGCTTCGTCGGCCCTGTTTCAGCGAGTTCCACCCACTCGGTCTTGCCCCCCGCGTGATTGATGAAAAACCGCTGATTCCCCAAAAGAGCAAACCCTTTCAAACGGAAAAGGTTGACCGGCATGGTCTCGACGAATTCCCGGAAGCAACTTTCCTTAAAGGGTGTTTCCTTCTCAAACGCAAAGGCCACGTACCCCAGTTCCTCCGCATCCCCATGCTCCTCTCCGTGCTCATGATGATGATCTGGCGGCATCTCGTGGCCGGCTCGGATGACCGGTTCCCAGAGCATCCCCGGATCGATCTCGCAATGATAGGTCGGCACCACGGAACAGGACGGGTTCACCTCCCTGATTTCCCGGAGGGAGCGGGGCACCTCTTCCTTGGGAAGCAGGTCCACCTTGTTGAACAACAGCAAGTCAGCTGCTCTCAGCTGGTTGTAGAAGAGAGGGCCAAAATACTCCCGGCCCTCCCACAGGTCGCCGGCCAGAACCGTTACGACCTTCGGCAGTTTAATCCGGTTTGCAATCTGGGAAGATTTGAGAAAAGTCAGGATCTCGTACGGATCAGCCACACCGGTCGCCTCGATCAAAAGCCTCTTCGGGTGAAACCGATCCAGTATCTCTCCGATCGTTCTGAGAAGATCGCCCTGGATCGTACAACAGATGCACCCGTTGGTCAACTCATAGACCGGCGTGTCAAACCCCTGAAGGAGTTCTCCGTCGATCCCGACCTTGCCGAATTCATTCACCAGGACCGCTGTCTTGGACAAGTCCCCGGGCCACTTGAGGATTTTCCTCATCAGGGTGGTTTTCCCCGCCCCCAAAAAACCGGCGATGAGAACAACTTCACTCCTTGGATCTTCTGCCATGATTCCCCTTGCTGCTTGGTGACTCGAACCGTATGCTCGCCTCCCGGGGCAGGGCCATCTCCATCGCCACCTCAACCGCCTTCAGGGCTGCGACAGGAACCGGGCAGGACGGGTGGCATCCCGCCCGCTCCGCTGAGAGAAAAACCGCATTCTTGCTCACGGGCGCAAAGAGTTCCCTCAGGTTGATTTCCCGGAGGTTTTCGAACAGGCGGTTGACATGCTTGCAACCCGACTCGGTTACTCTGAGAGAAACGACGTATTTTGCTTTCCTCTGAACCTCGATACGAGAGACAAAACCGCAAACGCCGGGGTCCGCTTTCACCCGAATAATCTTTGAGCCTGACGAAGGCCGCTTTCCCACAAGAATCCCAACCTCTTCCCCGCCCTATTTCTGGTTCAGGACTTCCGGCGGCACAACCCCTTCCAGATGGGGGAAGGGATCCTTCATGTGTGGAATCTGCATGCATTCCATGAAATGCTGCTGGAAGTCCGTCTCCACGGTGAGCTCGATGTATTCCACGTTGCGGGAGACCCAGTTGGCCTCATCCCGTTTCTTGCGGTTCAACAGCGCGGTCCGGCAGCCGTCGCCCGCAGCGTTGCCCACGGAAAGGATCTTATCGATCTCGCAGTCAGGGAATAATCCCATGATCAGGGCTTTGGTCCGGTCAACATGGGTTCCGAAGGCTCCGGCAATCTTTATTTTGTCCATTTTGTCCATACCCATCCGCCGCATCATGAGTTTACATCCGGCATGGAGCGCTCCCTTGGCGAGTTGGATCTGCCTCACGTCCCTTTGGGTAATGACAATGTCTTTGCCGATGCTCGTCTCTTCGGCCCAGGCGAGGACAAATTCGGGCTGTTTGTTCTCCGTGTTCCTCCGGTACCTTTTGGATTTCTGTTCCTTGTTGAAAACCCCGCTCTTGATGATCACGCCGGCCCTGTAGAGCTCAGCCAAGACATCCAGGATCCCAGAGCCGCAAATTCCTTTGGCCTGCATCTCTTTCGCCTCCGAATAACTCCGCCACGCATCCCGGCCGATGACCTTGTAATCCACCTCGTGGGTGTCAGGGTCGATCTTGATCCGTTCGATCGCGCCCGGCGCCGCCCTCATCCCAAACTGGATTTGCGCACCTTCCAGGGCGGGGCCCGTGGCGCATGAGGAAGAAATCATCTTCTTCTTGTTCCCGAACACGAGCTCGCCGTTGGTCCCGATGTCAATGATGAGCTGGATCTCGTCCGAATTGTAAGGCTCCTCCGCAATCAGGACCCCCACGTTATCCGCTCCCACAAAGCCTGCCTCGTTAGGCAGGACGAAGACGTAAGACGCAGGGTTAATACGAATACCCAGGTCTCTCGCCTTGATGTCCAGGCTGTGGTGGATCACCGGGGGAAACGGGGCGAGGCCCACGAATTCCGGGTTGAGCTGGAGCAGGATATGGTGCATGGCCGTGTTGCCGCAGATGGTGAGGTCTTCGATATCCTCCCTCGTGAGGCGAAGGTAGGTCTTGCCCTTCTCAGGAACCTCCACCCATTCTTCTGCGATCTCCCCGCCGTCGCCTTTTTTCACCTTTTTCTTGGGCGGGTACGTGTTCTTGACCGCTTCATCAACCAGCCAGTTGAGCCCTTCGATGATGTCATCGCTCATCCTCTTGAGGCCATCCTCCGAGGTCATGTGAAAGGTGATGCGAGCCATGACATCTTCACCGTACTTGCACTGGGGGTTCATGAGGGAGACCGTATCGATGACCTGCATGGTGTTCAAATTGCAGAAGTAAGCGGCGACCGTGGTGGTCCCCACATCGATAGCGACGCCATAAGAGGCTTCTGCTTTGCCGGGCCGCACCCGGATGACCTCCTTGTCCTGCCAGACGCTCACGGTCACCTTCCAGTCCCCGTCGCGCAGGGCTGTGGGAAGCTGGCGGAGGGCGAAAATGTCAACGGTCAGGTTTTTCAACCCGTAATCTTTTTCCAGCTCTCGGCAGATCCGCTCAAAGTCGCCCGTCGGCTCCTCGAAGGTGGGTGGTTCTACCTCGACATAGTAGATCTTCACCGCCGGGTTGTGCTCGATTCGAATGTCTCTCGCTGCCTTGCTCACCACCTGCTTCCCTGCCCTCGATTCCTCGGGCACGAAGATGAGCAGGTCTCCTTCCACCTTGGCAACGCATCCCAGCCGGTATCCCGCTTTCCTCCCTTCCTCGTTGATGAATTTCGCTTCCTCCTCCAGCCACGGAGTCGTGTGGGCCATGCTCGACTCAACCCCGAACTTTTGAAAATAGCCGCTCTCAACCCGGATCCTGCACTTGCCGCATTTCTTCTTTTCCCCGCACAACGCCTCGATATCCACCCCGAGAAGTCTCGAAGCCTCAATCAGGGTAATCCCTTTGGGAACCTGCCCCCGTCGTCCGGAAGGTTGAAAAATGACCATCGCCTTATTGTCTTCCATTCGCCCGAATCCTCCTTTGCACTGAAATCATCCCAAGTCGATCAGCAGATTTTTGCCGCATTCGGAGCGTGCCCGCCGGATGTTTTCACGACTGATCCTGCTCATTACGAACGGGATCGAGGAATGAGTGATCTTTGAAACTCTATTTCCCTAAACTTTATCGGTTCCGTATGATTTAAGCCCACAGCAGCGAGCAGAACCCCGGGCACAGGCCGTGCCCGATGATTAAGCTTTCTTTTTTTCGTACTCTCTCAGCCGGCTGATCATTTTGATGCCCTCTTGAACCGCATTGCCCGCAGACTCAGCATACCCGTCCGCTCCAAAGAGCTTCGCCACGTCCTGGGTAACCGGTGCTCCCCCCAGCATGATGGCGACATTCGGGTTTTTCTCCTTGATCATCTTGATCACTTTTTTCATCCCCAGCATGGTTGTGGTCATCATGGCGGACATGGCCACCACCTCGGCGTCCGTACGCATCTGCTCTTTCACGAAGCTCTCGAGAGGAACGTCCCGGCCCAGGTCATGGACCATCCAGCCCGCCACGTCGAACATCATCTTCACGAGGTTCTTCCCGATGTCGTGGACATCTCCCTGAATGCTTCCGATCACCACCTGGGCGATGGCTCCCCCCTCCTGTTTGGGAACGTGGGGCCTCAGGATATCCAGGCCCCCGTAAAGGGCATCCGCGCACATGAGCACCTCTGGCACGAAGTACTCCTGTCTCTCATAGAGGTCGCCCACCACTTCCATGCCGGCAGCCAAACCCTCCATGATCATCTCCAGTGCCGGATAGCCTGCATCCACCGCTTTCTGGGCAGCATCCTTCACCTGATCGTCTTTGAAATTGATCACCCCATCCTTCAGAAGCTCAACCAGTTGTTCCTTGCTGTTGTTGGACATGTCTTTTCCCTCCTCACCTGTTGAAATTAATTCAATCTTCCCACAGCCGGCGTCGGGCCGGGTTTATACGTCCTGGCCGTC
>JAGUZM010000395.1 GCA_020060805.1 Deltaproteobacteria bacterium
GAATGGCGAGATCCACGAGCCCCGTCTGAAGGAGTTCATCGATTTTCTTATCGAAAAAAAGGTCAGCGGGCTCTACACCCTGGGAACATTCGGATGCGGCCCTTTGCTCGGGATCCATGAACGCAAGCGGGCGACGGAGCTGATCGTGGAAGGGGTTTCCGGGCGGGTGCCTGTCATCACCCATGTGGGTAGCACGACAGCAGGGACAACCGCGGAACTCGCAAAGCACGCGGAGAAGGCAGGGGTGACGGCTGTTGCCGCCGTGCCGCCCTATTACTACCAGCACCCGGATGACGTGGTGGCGTCCTATTACCAGAGACTGCTCGACGCCGTCTCCATCCCGGTGATCGCCTACAACAACCCTCCTCAGGTGGGCTACGGGATTTCCGCGCCCCTCCTTGGCCGGCTCGCGGAAATGGGGGTGGCAGGGGTGAAAGACAGCAGCTTCGACATCAGGGTGCTCATCCAGTACATGAACGCCGTGAAAAAGACGGATTTCCAATTCATCATCGGGACAGGGCCGCTCTTTTTTGCAGCCATCGCCCAGGGCGCCACAGCCGGGGTCAGTGGACCGGCCAATGCGTTCCCCGAGCTTCAGCTGGAACTCTACGGGGAGTTCCGGAAGGGGAATATTTCGAGATGCGCGGAACTGCAGAGAAAGCTCTCCCGCCTGGTCGCGATCCAGGGAATCGGGGGGGTTCCTTACACCACCCTGATCGATATGTACGAGTTGCGGACCGGGCGCGAATTCGGGTACCCCCATGAACCGATGAAGCGATGCACCCCCGAGGTGAGAGAAAAGATACGACAGGCCCTCATCCGGGAAGGTTTGCTCCCGGCAGAAGGGCCATGAGCTTGGCGCATAAAGCGTCATGGATAAGCAGGAGGCAGGAAGGACAGAATGGAGAGGTTTGATTTCCATGTGCCGACCCGTGTGTTTTTCGGAACCGGCGTGATTCAGGAATTGGGCGACAGGATAGGGACCCTATGCAGGAAGGCTTTCGTCGTTTCCGGGGCCATGGGCAAGAATAGCGGTGCCCTGGAAAAAGTTGTGGCCTTGCTCGAAAAGGCCGGGATTGATTCCATCGTGTTCGACGAGGTGGAGCGACAGCCCGGGCTGGACACGGTCGAACGGGGCGCAGAAGCGGCGAGGAAGGAGAAATGCGACCTGGCCATCGGGGTTGGAGGAGAGTGCCCGATGGATGCAGCCAAGGTCATGGGCTTGCTCGCCGTGAACCCCTCCGCGAAGGATGCCCTTTTGAAGGGCTCCGCCGTCGAAGGCCGTGGCCTGCCGGTCGTCACGGTCCCCCTCACAGCAGGCTCCGGGAGCGAGGTCACGCCTTTCGCGGCCATCACCTTGAAGGATCCTCACCCCGAGATCAGGCCCCTGGTTTCCCCTTCTCTCTTTCCGGTCATGGCCTTTGTAGACCCGGTGTTCCCCGTCGCTTTTCCCCCCGCAGTCACCCTCAACAACGGGATCGACGCCCTGTGCCACTGCATCGAGGCCTATACCTCCAGGACCCACCATCCCCTTGCCGCCACCCTTGCCCTGGAAGGAGCCCGTATCGTGAGAAACGCCTTGCCGGAGGTTCTGGCGGATCCTGAGAACCTGGTGTGGAGGCGCAAGATGTCCTACGCGGCTTTGCTCGGGGGTCTCGTGAGCGCTCAGAGCGGCATCGGCCTCGTCCACCAGATGGGGGCTTATCTCACCCTTGACCTGGGCTTCGCCCATGGTGCAGCTAACGGAGCCGTGCTCCTTGCGGTTCTGAAACACGTCCTCAGCGCGCTGGGTGCCCGGAACGGACTCCTTGCCCAAAGCCTGGGGACAGACCTGAGGGAGATGGGAAGCGGGAGGGCGGCGGAAGAGGTTCTCAGGGGTGTGAAGGAATTCTTCCGTCGCACCGGGTTCCGTGCTCCAATCGAAAAGGATCGCATCTCTGAGGAGACCCTCACCCGCTTTGCCGAGGGGACCTTCAGAAGCCAGCAGTATTCGTGGTGCGGCTGGGATGAGTTGGCCCTTGGGGAGATCAAGAGCGTTTTCAGGAACGCCGTTTTTCCTGAAGAGGAAGCTTCATTCTAAATCTGTCGATCGTGAAAGGCATCTGAAAAACATGAAGTCCCTGGTCTGGGAAGGTCCGTTTAGAGTGCACATCCAAGAGAGGGAAAAACCCCGCCCCGAAAAAGGGGAGGTGTTGGTGAGGACCCGATCCGTCGGCGTGTGCGGGAGCGATCTTGAGATATTTCGGGGGGGCTTCGCCCATGCGGTCCCTCCCCTGGTCATGGGCCATGAGGCCTGCGGTATCGTGGAGGAGATCACCGAGGGTGTGGAGAACCTGCGACCCGGGGACCGGGTGGCGGTCGATCCGGCGATTTTCTGCGGGGCTTGTGAGTTCTGCAGGAGGGGATCCTACTGGCAGTGCGATCATCGGGGAATCCTGGGCATGCAGGGCCGGGACGGCGCGTACGCGGAGTATTTCGTGATGCCCGCTCCTTCCTGTTTCCCCTTGCCCGAGGGGATGCCCTGGGACGAAGCCGCCCTGATCGACATCGTGGCAGACCCCCTCCACGCCATGGACATGATTTCCCTTGCCATCGGGGAAACGGTGGCGGTCTTCGGGCCAGGCCCAGGCGGACTCTCCTTTGTCCAGCTGGCAAGGCTGGCAGGGGCGTCCCTGGTAATTCTTGTCGGTACGAGGCCTGAACGTTTGGCTCTTGGGAAAGAGCTTGGCGCGGATGAGACCATCAACATCCACGAGCAAAACCCTGTGGAGGCCATCCTGGAGATCACGAGGGGCAGAGGGGTGGATGTGGGGATCGAAGCCTCAGGATCGGTGGGCGCCATCCATCAGGCCCTCAAAGTGTGCAGAAAGCAGGGGAGGGTCATGGTTTTTGGCATTTACAGCGAAAACGCCTCCCTGGACATGCAGGATATGCACAGGCGGGAGCTCACGATCCTGGGATCGTCCGGGTGCCCCTGGGCCATGCCGAGGGCTGTGGAGCTCGTGGCTTCGAAGCGGGTGCGGGTCTTGCCTATGATCACCCACCGGGTGGACCTTGAGGGTTTGGAGCGCCTTTTCATGGATGATGTGATGGAGCGCAGAAAAGAGGGGTACATCAAAGGGGTTCTGTTAATGTAGCCATGGACACGGGTGACTTGCTGAAGGAAATCGAGGACAGCCAGAGGCGCGAAACCACGCTCTGGTACCTGGGCGGCCCCTCTATCGCGATCCGCACGGGGGGAAAACTGATCTACATCGATCCCTTCTGCGGGCCTTCCGTGAACCCTCTTTGGACAAGACGATTCGATCCCCTGATAGATCCCGGAAAGATCCGCGCTGCGGACTGGGTGCTCATCAGCCACGAGCATCGTGATCACTGCAACGAAGCAACGATCAGGGCTTTCGAAGAAAGGGTCCGGCCTGAGTATTTCATGCCCTATCACACCCTGGAGACGATCAGGGGGGAGTTCGGCCTCGAAATCGATCCTTCAAGGGTCCACGTGGTTAGCCCTGGGTCGCATTTCGAGTCAAAAGGGATCATTCTTGAGGTCTTTCCGTCGGCAGACATCACAGCCCGGGAGGCGGTCAGCTTCCTCATGGCCCTCGACCACGGCAAAGTGTTTCATGCCGGGGACTCCCTCTATGCGCCTTCTCTCTTTGCCGTGTTGCGCGAGGTTGCTGTGGACGTTGCCTTCCTGCCCCTCGGGAAAAACCCTGAGGGGTGGAATGTCTACCCGGAGGAAGAGGATTTCATTCAAATGGCATCTGAAATCGGAGCCAAGGTAACGGTTCCCATCCACTGGGATCTGTGGAAAGAGTCGTACATGGATCCTCGACCCCTTGAGAAGAGAAGCCAGGGGACGGAGATCAGGATGCTCATCCGGGGGAGCAAACTTCTCCTGCCCCTGAAGAGGGCATAAGTTCAAGCTGTGCAGGAGATACCCGTTCTTTTTCCTTAGAAGAGGCAGGTTTTATGCGAAGAAATTTCGGTTGCCGCGTCTCTGAGGAATTCACTTTCAAGGGCTCCCGGATGCTCGTGATGGAGAACGATTTGCTTCGCCTCTCCGTTCTTCTCGACAAGGGGAGTGAGGTCATCGAATTCCTCCACAAGCCCACGGACACGGATTTCATGTGGCGCTCTCCCCTGGTGCATCTCGACCCGTACAAATACCTCCAGTCTGTTCCGAATACCATCGATTTCCGGGATTACTACATGGGGGGATGGCAGGAAATTTTTCCCGTGGGCGGTGCCGGTTTCGAGCTTGCCGGGGCCAGGATCGGCAACCACGGCGAGCTGTGGGGTCTCCCCTGGGGTTGCCAGGTTGTTCAGGATGAAGCCGAAGAGGTCCAGGTGAAGCTCTGGGCTTACACCCTGAGGACCCCCTTCTATGTCGAAAAATCCCTCTCCCTGAGGAGGGGCACGCCTGTCCTTTCGATCAGCGAGCGGATAGAGAACCTGGGTGAGATCGACCTGGGAATCATGTGGGGACATCACCCCGCCTTCGGCGAGTCCTTTCTTGACGAGCATTGCGTGCTCCGCGCGCCCGCGGGGTCCATGCTGGATGAGCAGGGCCGTCCCTGTGCCTGGCCCGTCCATGAAGGGGGGGATTTCCGCAGGATACTGCCGAAACATTCAGACAAATGGAACATGTACTTTCTTCAGGACCTCTCCGAGGGGTGGTATGCCCTCGTGAATCAGAAGAAACGCCTGGGTTTCGGCATGGCCTGGGACAAAAGCCTATTCAGGTACCTCTGGTTCTGGGGATGCTACAATTTCAGGAACTTAAGCCCCTGGTACGGCCGCGCCTACACGGTCGCGGTGGAGCCCTTCACCAGCCTGCCCCACGCCATGGCGCCGGACACCCTTTTGACCATCCCTGCCCGTGGGACGATCAGGACTGAGCTGAAGGCAGTCGTCATCGAGGGAAAGGGCAATGTTGAAAAGATCAACCCCGACGGAACCGTGGTGGGAACCTGAAGGGTTTCAGGAACGATCGAACAAAAGGGGGAAGGATGCCCAGGGTACTCGTCACGGCAAGAATCTTCGGCCATCTCTCTGAGGAGGGGTTTGACATCTTCCGCAGGAAGGGGATCGATCTTGTCCCCAACCCTTTTCGGGGAAAAGGGCTGACCGAGGGTCAGCTGGTCCAGCTGATCGGGGGGGTGGACGGGCTGCTCACAGGCGTCGATCAGGTCACGCGCGCTGTGGTCGAGAAGGCTGACAGGCTGAAGGTCATATCCAAGTTCGGCGCCGGGGTCGACAACATCGACGTTCAAGCCGCCTCGGACAAAGGAATCATCGTGACCAATGCGCCGGGTGTGAACTCCGATGCTGTGGCGGACATGGCTTTTGCCCTGATCTTCGCGATCGCGAGAAAAGTCCCGTTCGCCGTTGACCGGGTCAAGAAAGGGGAGTGGCCTCTCCTCGTGGGGACTGAAGTCTATGGTAAGAGCCTCGGCTTGATCGGCTTGGGCGAGATTGGGAAGCGCGTCGCCAGGAGGGCCTGCGGCTTCGGCATGCGGATTATGGCCTGCGAGATCTCCCCTGATGAGGCATTCCTTCATGAAACAGGGGTGCGCCTGGTCGCCCTGGATACCCTGCTCCGGGAGGCGGATATCGTCTCCATCCATGTTCCTTTGACAGGGGCTACTAAGCACCTGATCGGTCGCAAAGAACTGAGCATGATGAAGCCTTCCGCCTTCTTGATCAACACGGCCAGGGGAGGCATTGTGGACGAAGACGCCCTTTACGAAGCGCTTCAGTCGGCAACAATCGCCGGAGCCGGCCTTGACGTTCTCCAATCCGAGCCGCCCAAGGACCTCAAGTTGGCGAACTTGGACAACTGCGTTCTGACCCCTCACATTTCCCCCTTCACGAAAGAGGCCATAGAGGGCGCCGAGCGGCTCTCAGCCCAGAATATCATCGATGTTCTGGAAGGTCGTAGCCCAACTTACATTGTGAACCCGCAGGTTCTCAGGAGTAAACAAGAATAATTTTCACGGAGAGGTAGGACATGGTTTATCGATGGGGCGTTATAGGTGCAGGAAGATTCGCAGAAAACGTGTTCGTTCCCGCCCTTTTGCAGTGCCAGGGATCAAAGCTCGCAGCCGTCATGGCAAGGGACAAGAAGAAGGCGGAGGCCTTTGCCGGAAAGTATAAGATTCCGAGGTTCTATGATTCGGCGACGGACCTGTGCAAGGACTCCGAGGTTGATGTGGTCTACATCTCCTCGCCGACCTTCCTGCACTGCGAGCACACGGCCCTTGCGGCGCGTTACGGCAAACACGTTTTCTGCGAAAAACCGATGGCGGTCACCCCGGAGGAATGCGATCGGATGATCGATGCCTGCGAGAAGAACCGCGTCACCCTCATGGTGGGCCACAACATGCGTTACCATAAGGTGCACCAGAGTCTGAGGGAGATGGTTTCATCAGGACAGGTCGGAAGGGTGGGAATCGCCAGGGCGGAGATCATCACATCCTTTCAGAAGAACCAGGGCGCCAGGTTCACCACAGACCAGTTCCGGTTGAACCGGGGCCTGGGCGGAGGCGGGGTGCTGTTCGATATGGGCATCCACGCCATCGACGTCTTGCGCTTTGTCCTGAATGACGAGATAGAGGAAGTCACGGCCTTCAGTCAGAATCTGTTCATCCCGTGTAACGGCGAGGATACCATCTCCCTTGTCTTGAAGTTCAGGAAGGGCGCCTATGGAGCGGTGACCACGAGCGGAGCGCTACCGCATGCCAGAAACGGCATCGAAATCTACGGTGAGAAGGGCGCTCTCGTGACAGACGGGTCCGTGTGGATGGCGGTCAGGTCCGCTGACATCCATGTGCTCACGAACGGGCAATGGGAGACCCGCAGGGGTGAGAAGAACAACTGCTACGTGGCTGAAATCGAAGATTTTCTTGGATGCGTGGGAAGCGGGGCTCGTCCAAAGGTCGGGGGTGAAGAAGGAAAAAAGAACATTCAGGTTGTCTTGCAGTGCTATCGGTCTATGGACGAGAAACGCACCCTTCGGATTGAGGCGTAAAATCAGCAGGGCCGGAGGAAGTCATGGCTCCGATCTTTGCGAACCTCAAACGATTCGACGTCCCCAGGGAACTGGGCGGGGTGTGCAGGGAAAGAGATCCTTCAAAGTGGGCAGGAGACATCATCCGGAAGATCGTAGAGATCGGTCTGGGAAAACATGAAAAGGTTCACTTGACCCTTCTCCTGCCCGCCTCAGCCGCCTCGTCGCCCTCACCCGGTTCACGGGGGAGATAGGCTTTGAACCCGAAGGGTTGAGATCCATCGTCGAAAAATACCTCAAGGCTCTCTGAATTTGAAGCTTCTGGCGTTGACTGACCGGCGCCTCAGAGATATTTGCTAAACCCCGGGCCCATCGGCCGCGCGGTGCACCGGCTAGAAAATCTTTCCCGGGTTCATCAGTCCCTTCGGATCGATGACGTCCTTGACCTGCTTCATCAGCTCGTAGCTTTCACCGTGCTCGAGTCGCATGAACTTGCGTTTCCCGATGCCGACCCCGTGCTCCCCCGTGCAGGTGCCGCCAACCTGGATGGCCCTCTCGACGATGGCCTTGTTGATGGCTTCGAGTTTGGCCCATTCCGACTCATTCGCGGGGTCGCCCACCATCACCACGTGCAGGTTGCCGTCGCCGGCATGACCAAATACGTAGCCGATGGACCGGTTCTTGTCCAGGGCCGCCTGGGAGAACAGCACCATCTCGGGGTAACGCGAGATCGGCACCGCAGCGTCGACGATGAGGGTCTCCTTCCTTGGATGAGCCCTGTGGATGGTCTCCCATGCCTCGTGCCGGGCTCGCCACAGCTCTTTTCGCTGCCCCTCCTCGGTGGCGTAAGAAAAACCCTCCGCTCCGCACGCTTCACACAACTCACGGGCCAGGTCGGCGATCTCCTTCAAAGCGGTTTCACCGACCCCGTGAAACTCGCAGAAAAGGGACGGCACCTCGGGAAGGCCGAGCCCCTTTTCCTGGTTCATCAACCTGATAAGCCCGCGTGGCAGCAACTCCAGGGCTGCGGGGCCCAGACCCGAACCGATTATGGTCGCCACAGCTTGGGAGGCCTTCGCAAGGTCAGGGAAGCGGATCGTAGCCGCGAGGGTGTGGCTGGGGATCCCGGCCAGCTTCAGGGTGGCTTCGGTGACGATGCCGAGGGTCCCCTCGGAGCCGACGAAAAGGCGCGTCAGGTCGAAACCGGCTGAGGACTTGGGCGCCCTGCATCCGGTGTGAATCACCTTCCCATGTGGCAGCACCACCGTGAGCCGCATCACGTAATCCTTGGTGGCACCGTATTTCACGGTTTGCACACCGGAGGCGTTGTTGGCGATCATGCCGCCGATGGTGGCGTCCGCGCCCGGGTCCGGCGGGAAAAAGAGGCCGTGTCTGCCTGCCTGGCGGTTGAGTTCCTTGCGCAACACCCCCGGTTCCACATCGGCCTGGAGGTCCTGGGGCCTGAGCTGCAGGATGCGGTTCATACGGGTCATGTCCACCACGAGCCCGCCGCGGGTGGGCACCGGGTTGCCCTCGGTGCTGGTGCCGGCCCCCCACGGGGTGACCGGGACGTCGTTGGCATACGCCCAGGTCAGGATGCCGGAAACCTCCTCGGTCGACTCGGGCCAGACAACACCGGCTGGAAGAATCCCCTGGTGGAAGGATATATCATGCAGGTGAAGGTTGCGGTTGGACTCCCCCGTGGAGAAGCGATCAGGGCCGACGATGGCGGAGAGTTCGGCGACCTGACGGGGGGTGAATTCTTTCATCCATTCCGAATTCATGAAGCTCCTCCTAGGGCTCTGCGAAAGAGACCCTCCGTATGTTCCCTGCTTCATCGAATGACAAGGTTCCCCCCTGGCCTATGATCCGGAGATTCTCTCTTCCTCCGGCCTCGTCCAGCAGAGCTTCCGAGATTTCCAGCTCCCTTAACTCAAGGGTGTTCCTGATGTGCACCACTCTTGCGTTCTCTGGCTCCATTGCCCCGATGGTTGCCAGAGCAGCTTCGACCGCCCCTCGGTCCGTGCCCAGGGCGATGGGCATCCTGCCTTTCTCTGGTGTTATGGCGGTGATCGCGTTGGTCGCTGTTGCGCCGTGGTCCACTTTCTTCAGGAGCCGCTGGGTCGTATAGTCGGCGAGCCCGATGCCCACGGCATTCCCATGAGACTCCGGCGTCAGGTCAAGGACAACGATTCTCGTAATCCGGGGCCGTTCCGGCTCTTTTTCTCCGATGAACATGATCCGGCCGATGACATTCGTATCCATTCCCGTGCCGCTGATGTTTTTCCCCATTTCATCCACCACAAGCACGTCAATCCTGTCAAAGGGAAGTCTTGCCATCAGGCGTTTCGCCTCGGCAAGCATCGCCATCTCTCCCTCCTCGACGTGGGCTGCCACCATGGCCCGAATCATCGCTGTCTCCTCGTAGACGTTTTCCACGATGCCGATGCAGAAGAGAACCGGCAGTTTTTCCAAGATGATTCTGCCGACTTCGGGGATGACCTCCCGGTAGCCGAAGTTCACTGTCTGCTTGTGGACTTCAGAACACCCCGCGTGCTTGCCCATGCCGATGGCCATCATTTTCATCAGGCCGCTTCCAACAGGCCCTTCGAAGTCGGTGTGGGGTTTGATCCGGTTCACCACGACGATGCCGTCCGCGGCGGCGGCATGCTTGTCCACGAGCACGGGAAAACCGAACCTGTTCCTGCCGATCTCCACGACGTCCATGGAGGAGATGATGGGAGCCCCCATGGTCTCTTCGGTGATGCGGAGACTCTTGAGAACCTCGATTTGCCCTTCGGCGGTTCCACCGCCATGGCTCCCCATGGCAGGGAATAGAAAAGGCTTCCCCCCCAGTTCCCTGACCGTCCGCACCACTTTGGCCAGGATGACATCCATGTGCGCCACACCCCGGCTTCCGGCCGTGATCGCGACTCGCGATCCCGGCCTTATCAGCGAGGATACTTGAATGGACGCCAACTCCCGGCTCAGGGTTTCTTCGATGCCCTTGACGGTGGGGGCATCGAACATCTGTCGGAGATGATACATTTTCGGGAAATTCATTCGGCCTCTACCCCTAACCGTGCATGTCAGATACACTTGCGCGATCACCAAACCCGGAAGCCACATGGTGGGTGCTGGAAAAAGCCTGCCCCGGTGAGGGCGAGGCAGGCTCGCGTGAATCAGGAGAGGGAAAGGTTCTTACTTCTTGAACTCGGGCCTTCGTTTTTCCAGGAAAGCGGTGATGCCCTCTTTGGCAGCTTCGGTGCAGGCGATTTCCGCAGATCCTCGATAGCCGATCCCCAGGGCCTCCGAAAAAGACGATGCCGCCGCGCCCGCCTTGATGGTCTTGACGGTGATGGACACCGCCTCTTTGCTCAAGGCCTGCTTCCCTGCCACGGGAGGGTCGGGAATCGCAAATTCCGGGATCTCCACCTTGCCGTCCGGAATCCTCTGGATCTTGCCCTGAAGGTTCTTCACTTCTTCGACCGCAGCCTTGATGAGATCGGGTATGTCATCCACGAGCTTTGACACCATGCCGATCTCCAGCGCTTCCTTCGCGTTGATCGGCCTGGCCAGGCAGATCATCTCATGGAAGAGCTTCGCACCCTGGGGCCACTTCCTGTAGGGCACCACGCACCCGCCGATACCGGGCAGGATGCCCAGGGTGATTTCCGGGAACTGGAAAAAGGCGTTCTTGGTCGCCACCATCCCGTGGCATCGCAGGGCAATCTCAAACCCTCCGCCCAGGGCCATGCCGTTGATCACTGCCACCACAGGCTTTTGCATCCGATCCATGAAAAGCTGCACTTCAGCGCAATCCTTCGCGTACTGTTCTGCTGCCCCGAAGTTTCCCAGGGTCTGGGGGAACTTCCCGATGTCCGCGCCCGCGGAGAAGGCCCTGGTCCCGTACCCGGTGATCACAAACCCTTTCACCTCCGGTTTATCCGTGTTCTCCTTCAGCACGCTCAGGATCTCATTGTTGATGTCGTCGCTGATCGCGTTCATCGCCTGGGGTCTCCGGAGGGTGATGACCTTAACCCCGTCCACGTCATCCACCAGAAGGAATCGCTTGAAGTCCTGATACGTGGCAAGGCTTGCTTTAGGCATCGGAAACCCGGGTCTTTCATTCTGGAACTTTTCCATGATCCTCGAGACTTCGGCCTCTCCGAGCTCGTTCATGATGTCAAAGGGCCCTTTCCTGAACCCAAGGGCGATCTGGCATCCGTAGTTCAAATCTTCCTTTGTGCCGATTCCCCTGTCAATGATGTCAAAGGACTGGGAAAAAAGAATACCCAGCAACCGGTCCCGGATTATGGCCATGGCATCTTTCGGCACTTCCACCTTGGAGCCCGGCCGCTGGGTTACCCACTTTTCGACAGATGCCAGGATGGAGGCGGGTTTGTAATGCGGCCCCTCCTCCATCTGGAGGGTGTTGGTCTCGATGATGATCGGGTTCCCGTTGGCCATGTTCAAAACGTAGAAGGGGCCTGCAAAGACCATCTCCTCCGCCACCTTGTCGATCTGGCTCGCCGTTGCATCTTGAAGCAGGTAGGCCGCCTCGTTGCACCAGTTATCGAAGATACGATCCAGCATGAAACAGATCGCGTTGTCCGTGATGAGGGGCACCTTTCCTGTCTGAGCAAAGAACCAGAACAAGTACTCCACCGTCTCTTGGCTGGCGCCGGGCCAGGTGATGACCTCCACGGGCAGAGACCGCCATGCAGGGGCAAAGAAATGGGTGATCGTCGCCCTCCGGGGGTTCTTCATCTTGGAGAAGATCCGGTCCGCGGGGATGGAGCTGGTGTTAGAGGTGATGATCGTATCCGGACCCACCAACTCCTCCACCCTGCTGAAGATCCGCTGCTTCAGAGGAATATTCTCTGTCGCTGCCTCGATCACCAGATCGCAGTCCTTGATCAGGCCGTAGTCCATGGTGTAGACGATGTTTTCAAGGATCGCTTTCGCCTGATTCTCTTTGATCTTTCTCTTCTCCATGGCTTTATGCGTATACTCTGCCAGCCGCTTTTCAGCCT
Organism: Deltaproteobacteria bacterium; assembly: GCA_020060805.1. Lineage (GTDB taxonomy): Bacteria > Desulfobacterota > DSM-4660 > Desulfatiglandales > HGW-15 > JAHECH01. The sequence goes on from JAGUZM010000395.1 coordinate 12,049, forward strand.
TCTTGAGAGGCGCATCCACCACATCCACCAACAGGAGCTTTATCTGGGGTAAAGCACTTTTGAGATAATACCCGATGTCCGGACCGATCGTTCCTGCCCCCAGGATGGCTACTTCTTTCGGGAGCGGCCTGGACGTTCGGATAAACAGTGGGTTGAACGACGTGGGATAAAGCCTTTTGTCCTGGTTCATGTCGCTTCTCCTTCTCTGGACTCATTCAGCAGTGACAAGTGACGAGTTACAAGTAGTGTGGTCCCCTTTTTGATCTCCTTCCACTCATCACTCGTTTCTCGTCACTCGTCACTTCTTATTGCTTCTTGCTCCGGGTTGCTTTCTTCGGTGTTCTCTTTATCGCCTGCCGCTGTTTTTCCGTCGCCTCGAGGTCGAGCTTCCTGGTTTTCGGGTTGATGACGACGCCGTACTCCTCCCTCGCTTTCTTGAGGCTGACGTAGCCTTCGATCACGTCCTGTTCAACCGTTTCAGGATCACGCTTCAGAGGATCCCCGTACCCGCCCCCTCCGGCCGCATCCATCGTAATCACATCGCCCGGGCTCAACTGGGTCAGGCCGTAAGGATTCCCCGGCTTGCCGTTCACCAGGAACTGTGCCTTCGATCCGTGCTTTCCCCCGAAAAGCCCTTCCGGCGGGTAGCGGTACCGGCCTGACTGAATCCCCAGGTTCACGGGAGGCTGGGGTGCGTACTTGTCGTCGGGAATCCTGAAAACCACCCTTCGTCCCAGGCCCCCCTTCATCTTCCCGGGCCCGCCCGAATCGCTGAGCAACTCCCGCTTTTCCACGATGAGAGGGGTATCGCTCTCGAAGATCTCCACGGGCGTGTTGGCTCCATTGGCCGGGAAAATGGCCACGTGGTGACCGTCTGTCGTGGAGCTTGCTCCCATTCCCCCTCCCCGGATGATGACGCTGTGCCAGGGTTTCCCGTTGTTTCTTCTTCCGTAGAATACGTTCATCGTGGCAGGCGTTCCCCCGCTCGCCGCGATGACCCTGCCGGGAATAGCCTTGGAGAGGGCCCGGTAAATGATCTCTGTCATGAAATGGCCGATCTGCATCCTTGCCGCCACAGCAGCAGGAAACCGGCAGTTGACCACCGTGCCTTCGGGCGCCTTGAGGGTGATCGGTGCGGCGCAGCCGTCGTTATTCGGAATGTCGGGATCAAAAATGCTTTTCACCGCCATGTGGACATAGGCATAAGTGAAATTGAACACCACATTGCCCCCCCAGTTGACCTGCGGAGAAGACCCTTTGAGGTCCACGATGATGTCGCTTCCTTTCACTTCCACGGCTGCTTTGATGAGGATATCCTCCTTGCCCTTCATCTGTTCCACGATGCCCTGCGAACGGTAGACGCCGTCCGGAACTTTCTGGATGCCAGCCCTCATGCTTTTCTCCGTACGGCCGATGACCTCATCCGCCAGGTCATCCAGATCATCCAGGCCGTTGTCTTCCAGCATCTGGACGATCTTCTCTGCGCACACGTGGTTTGCGGCGATCTGAGAGCGGATATCTCCTGTCACCTCCTCCGGCGTCCGAACGTTCCAGCGGATCATGTCCATCACCGCTTCATTCAGAATTCCGCCGTCATAGAGTTTCACCAGGGGGATGAACAGGCCTTCCTCGAAAACCTCGTGGTTGTCGGAAGCCACCCGGCCCCCGATATCCGAATGGTGGAAAACACACGCGGTGAAAGCGGTCACCTTCCCCTTGTAAAAAATGGGGCTCATGACGCAGACATCGTTCAAATGGCCTGCGAGAGCCCATGGATCGTTCGTAATATAGATATCGTTCGGCTTGTGGCTTTCCACGGGGATCTTGTTCACGAGGTTCTTGATGCCCAAAGCCATCGCACCGGACTGGCCGGGTGTGGCAAAAGATCCCTGGGCGAGCTCTCTTCCCCGGCGGTCGGTGAACATGCACGTGTAATCATGGGCATCTCTCAGGAGGCTCGAAAAAGCGGTTCGCGCAACCGTGCTGTCCGCTTCGTCCACGATAGAGATCAGCCTTCGCCACAGGATTTCGAGGGTAATGGGATCGAACGCTGGAACCATCTCCTTTTCCCTTTCCTGATTAGACGTCAAAGCCATTCATGGAACGGTTCAAGGTACACAGTCCATGGGGAAAACGTCTTTACCCTGCACCGTGCACCTTGTGCCTTGTGCCTTGCACCTATCGCAAATCCACCCACAAAAACCCGTATTCATCCACCGTGACCGAAGCGTCCTCACCGATGATCACCGTGGATTCCTTCTCTTCGATGATGGCCGGCCCCTTGAATGTTGCCTCGGGAAAGAGCTTGTACCGGTCGAAGACGGTGTGCGGGATGAACCCTTTAACCATCCCTGAAAAGGCCGGCCGTTCCCCCTTGATCGCCCCGTCGAGGGAGCGCCCGGCCCTGTCGAACTTCGGGAACTGGAGGAGCCGCTCCGGTAGGCTTGCGCGAACCTTGAAATTGATGAACTCCACGGCAGAGTCAGGGTATGTTCTGCCGTAGAGTTTCTCGTAGGCCTGATCAAAGCGTTTTCGCACTTCCTCTTTGGCCACCGTGGTGAAATCCTGTTCCCGCAGGGGCACGTTGGTTTCTGACCCCTGACCCACGAAGCGCATGTCCAGGGACCTCTCGACATGGATCCTTTCGCCGGTTCCCGCTTTTTGGAGCGTTTTCATCCCTTCCGCTTCCAGGTCCTTGAAGATCTTTTCGATTTCATTGAAGTCGGCATCTCCCAAAGAAACCTTATGGCTTCTGACGAGATCGAACGCTCTCGGGGCAGTGAAAAAACCCAGGGCAGAGCCCACGCCCGCGTTGGGGGGCACGATCAGCTTTGGGGCGCCCAGTTTCTTGGCCAGGCCGTAGGCGTGGACAGGGCCTGCCCCGCCAAAAGCCGCCACGGTAACGATCTTGGGGTTCCCGCCCTTTTCTGCGATGTGGGTCTTGGCCGCAGCCGCCATGGTCTCGTTGATCAGATCGTGGATGCCCCATATCGCCTGGATGAAGGAAACGCCCAAGGGCCTGGCGATCTTCTCTTCAACCCCTCTCATTGCCGCCGCCCTGTCGAGCTTCATGTCGCCGCCCAGGAAGTAATTCTCGTCAAGGTAGCCCAGGAGAAGGTCCGCATCGGTCACGCAAGGGTCTGTCCCTCCCCGGCCGTAACAGATGGGGCCGGGCTCGGCTCCCGAGCTTTCAGGTCCCACTTGGAGCGTGCCCAGCTTGCTTACCTTGGCGATGCTCCCTCCGCCAGCGCCGATTTCCATCAGGTCCACGACTGGCACCTGGATGGTCAGGCCGCTTCCCTTCATGAACCTCTGCACCCGTCCGACCTCAAAGGTGGGAACAACCCCCGCAACGCCCCTCTGGATCAGGCAGGATTTCGCTGTCGTCCCTCCCATGTCAAAGCAGAACATGTCGGGAAGATTGAATAGCTTTCCATAGTACTGGCCTGCGATGACCGCTGCCGTGGGACCCGACTCGATGATCCGAACGGGGAATTCCGCCGCCGTATCCACAGAGGTGATTCCGCCGCTGGAGAGCATGATGAAGAGCCTCCCGTCGAAACCGATCGATTTCAACCTCCCGGACAGTTTCGAGAGGTACTTTCCCGTCAGGGGTTTGACATAGGCATTGGTCACCGTCGTGCTCGTCCTTTCATACTCCCGGATCTGGGGCAGCACATGGTATGAAATGGAGACCGAAACCTGGGGTGCCTCTTTTTCTATGATTTTCCTGATCATGAATTCGTGCTTAGGGTTTTCGAAGGAATTGATCAGGCAGACGGCGATGGAATCAACCCCCATGTCGAGGAGGGACCGGACGACACGCCTCGCCTCCTTGGGGTCAAGGTTTTTCAGCACGGTCCCGTCGCTCCTGATTCGCTCGTCCACCTCCAGCCTGAATCTTCGCGGCACCAGGGGCTTCGGGTATTCGGAGAAAATGTCATACGGCGCGTACCGGATTTCTCTTCCCAGCTCCAGGACATCCTTGAACCCTTTGGTGGTGATCAGGCCTGTGCGGGCGCCCTTTCTTTCAATGATGGCGTTGATCACCAGGGTGGTGCCGTGGATCACCTCCCCCATTTTCCCCACAAACCCCTCCACCCTCTGTTCCAGCTCCCTGATCCCCTGCTCTACGGCATCGGACGGATCCCTGGGCGTGGTGAGACACTTGTTGATCGTGATTTCCCCTGTCTGATCATTGAGGAGCACAAAGTCAGTGAAAGTGCCTCCGATGTCGCAGCCCAAGCGGTAATATTTCTCAGTCATAGCTCACTCCGAAACCAGAGGGGTGTCAATAATCAACCCGGTGCAATTTAGCGAAGAGGTGCACC
>JAGUZM010000274.1 GCA_020060805.1 Deltaproteobacteria bacterium
AGCTGATGTTCTGCGATTTTGCGATGCTGGCGATGGACCAGCTCTGCAATCACCTCGGCCAGTGGCGCTATGTGACCGGCAACCAGTACCCTGTCCCCGTGACGATTCGCACGGCCGTGGGAGGGGGATTCCGGATGGCCTACGGCCACTCCCAGTGCCTGGAGTCCCAGCTGATCCAGGCCCCGGGCCTCATCCTGGTTGAACCGTCAACGCCCCACGATGCGAAAGGGCTCTTGAAATCAGCCATAAGGAGCGACGACCCGGTGATTTTCTTTGAACACAAGAAACTGCTTCTCGGCGGCGTTCAGGGTGAAGTGCCGGATGGGGACTACACGATCCCCTTCGGAGAGGCGGTGGTTCGGAAGAAGGGAAAGGATACGACCGTGGTGGCCTTCGGGTTCATGGTGTACGAGGCCCTGAATGCAGCTCAGGAACTGGCCAAGGATGGGATCGACATCGAGGTCATCGATCCCCGAACCATCGTTCCCCTGGACAAGGACACCATCTTCGAGTCTGTGGAGAAAACGGGCCGGCTCGTGACAGTGGAGGAAGGGCGCGTGAGGGGAGGGCTCGGGACAGAGGTCGCAGCCCTGGCAGCGGGGGACTACTTTTCCCTGCTCAAGGCCCCTGTCCAGAGGGTGGCTGCCCCGATGATACCGATTCCCGGAAGCGCGGTTCTGGAAGACCTTTATCTGCCGAACAAGGACTCCATCGTCCGTGCGGTGAAACGGACGTTGTAGTTCCGGGCGCCTGGGTTCCTTTTCCCGCTCCCCTGCGGCGGTGGCAGGGGGCATCTTCACCAATGCCGTTTCTGGTTGATTGGCTTTGTAGGGGAGGGGCTTAAGCCCCTCCTCTACGGAAGCAACACGAAAGACCTCGGACAGCCGCCGAGTCGTTTAGGGTATGCTCGCAGGGAAGAGAGGCGGGGACCGGAGGGAGTTTGAGAAGGGATCTGAAGAAATGACCACAGAAGTCTGTGTTCCCAAGCTGGGGATGACCCAGGGGGACATCAATATTGTGGGGTTGAAGCTGACCGACGGCTCGGCTGTGGAGAAAGGCGAGGTGGTAGCGATCATCGAAACGGCCAAGGTCACCTACGAGATCGAGGCTCCCGCCTCCGGCCTGATCTACTACCTCAGGAAAGTCAAAGACAAGGTGAGGATCGGCGATGCCCTGGCGGTGATCGCCGACTCAAGGGAGGAGTTTGAGTCGTACAAAGGGAGGGTCCCCCACAAGGAAGAAATGCCCTCGATCGCCTTCGGAGAGCCGGAAGAAGAAGGGATCAAGCTTTTCTTCGAGGAAGAGGAGGGCGAGAAAAAGGAAAAACCCCCTCCCCCTGTTCCTGTCATGGATGTGGGCGATCGCAAGGTCGCCCAGCGGATTCCTTTTATCGGGATGCGCCGGACGATCGCAGACAACCTCCACTACAGCCTCCACGCAGGAGCCCAGCTCACGATCGTTTCGGAAACAGACATGACCGAACTCGCCCGGTACCGGGAGCAGCTCATCCTGGACCATCCCGACACACGAATCACCTTTGTGGATATCCTCGTCAAGATCCTGGCCTTCGCTTTGAAGGAGTTCCCCATCATCAATTCCTCCATCGTGGGGGATGAGATCATCTGCTGGGGAGAATACAACATCGGCGTTGCCGTCGCCCTGGACCAGGGGCTGGTTGTCCCGGTCGTCCGCGACGCGGACAAGAAAAGCCTGGTGGCGGTGAGCAGGGAGATCAAGAAGCTTTCCGACAGAGCTCGCCGCAATCAGCTGGAGCCCTCCCATTACCAGGGGGGGACGTTCACCCTGAGCAGCGGAGGCAAGGTGGAGACGGATATCATCACGCCCATCATCAAACCTCCTGAGAACGCCATCATGGCTGTGGGAAAGATAGGGCCGAGGCCTGCCGTCCACGGGGGCGCGTTGGCGGTCCGGACCATGACGTTTCTCTGCCTGACCCATGATCACCGGGCTATTGACGGTGTTCCTGCCTCCTTGTTCCTCGGACGGGTCAAGGAAATCGTCGAACACCGGGAGGCGTTCGAAAGGGTGCTGAAATAGCTGGATAGGATGGAGCAATGGAGTGATGGAGTAATGGAGTAGTGGAGGGATGGGGTGACGGAATAATGAGGCAATGGGTAAAGGAAGACCACGAACCCCACATTTTGGCAGCAATACTCCAACACTCCATTACTCCGGTTTCTTTTTCGAGACTGCTTTTCAGACAACCAGATGGGAGAGCTTTCGACGCATGATCGCCAGGCAATGTGACCTGATTGTCATCGGTGGAGGCCCCGGGGGTTACGCTTCCGCTGTTCGGGCGGCCCAGAGGGGCATGAAGACCCTTCTCGTGGAACGGGATCTTCTGGGTGGAACATGCCTGAACAGGGGATGTGTGCCCACCAAGACCTTCCTGGAAGATACCCTGACCATAGCCGCTGTCCGGAATGCGCCATACCTCAAGGGCGAGATGAAGGTGAATTTCAAGCGCATCATGGAGCGGAAAAACAGCGTCGTGGAGGGAGCGCGGGAAGGGATCGCGGCTGTCCTGAGGGGCAGCGGCGTGGAAACCGTGAAAGGTGAAGCGCGTTTCATCGGGCCCAGAACCGTTCACGTGAAGACCCACGGAGGTGAAACCCAGGAAATCGCCGGGGAAAGGATCATCATCGCAACCGGCGCGGAGGAAAGGTTCGAGTCCGGGCTGAGGGTTGATGAGAACGCAATCCTCAGCACGGACGGCGCTCTTTCCCTGGGGTCTGTGCCGCGAACCCTCGCGGTCGTGGGAGCGGGGAACCGGGGCGTTGAGTTCGCTTCCATGTTCAATCACCTCGGGAGCCAGGTGCTCCTGATCGAAAAAGAGCGAAGAGTTCTCCCAAGAGAGCACCGGTGGCTGTCAGGACGGTACAGGAAGATCCTCATGGGCCGGCGGATGAAAGTGCTGAGAAGGACGAAGGTGGTAGGGGCCGCTGCTTCCGGACATGGCGTCATCCTGACCCTCGAGACGGGCTGGGGGCGTGAGGAGGTGAAAGTGGACAAGGTCATCCTCACGGGACACCGATTCCCGACGTATGAAGGGCTCCATGCTGAGGCAGCAGGATTATCCGTGACCGAAAAGGGTATCCCTTCAGGGGAGGGGATGCAGACAGGAGTCGAAGGGATCTACGTGGTGGGAGATGCAGCGGGGCCGCCCTACGTTGCCCACAAGGCGATCGGCCAGGGAATCGCAGCGGTGGAACATATGGTTGGGGCAGACCCGGACGGCCGGCCAAGGTTCACCCCCAACTGCGTTTACGGAGACCCTGAAATCGGGTCTGTGGGATTGAGCGACGATGAAGCCAAGAAGGCAGGGTATGATTTCAGGACCGGGACATTCTACCTGTTGGCCAACGGCCGTGCAGGGACCATGGGAAGAGGAGAGGGGCTGATCATCATCGTGTCGGATGCGGCGACGGACCTTGTTCTGGGGGTTCACATCATGGGCCCGAGGGCGAGCGAGCTGATCTCTCTCGGTGTCATGGCCATGCAGCAAGGGTTGACCCTGGGCCAGATCCGGAAAACCGTTCTGCCCCATATGACCTTTTCAGAGTCCTTCTTTGAAGCGGCCCTAGCCACTTCCGGCCAAGCCATACACATGCTTCCTCAAGCCGGGCAGGATGAGGCCGAGGAATGAGCCTTCCCTGCCCCGATGAAAGCGGGATGATCCAGGGTTGGGTGAGGCGGTGGATCGAGTGACCGACAGCAGCCTGGTCGCGAAAGCCCGCGGTTACGTCAAGGGTTTCCTGAAAGCCAGGAAACCTGACTGGGTCCAGTTCCATACTTTTGAGCACGCCAGGGCGGTTGTGCGGGCGTGCAAGGAAATAGGGGCCGAGTCCCGACTGAGCGACGAGGACCTGGAGGTCGTCACCCTTGCCGCATGGTTTCACGACACGGGGTACGCGGAGTCCCCGGAAGGCCACGAGGAGAAGAGCATCGCCATCGCCAGGTCCTTTTTGCGGGAAAACGGGTTTCCCGAAGACAGGATCGCCCGGGTGGCAGGATGCATTCGCGCGACCAGGATGCCCCAGAGCCCCAAGTCCCTGGTTGAGCAGGTTCTCTGCGATGCGGATATCGCGCACCTGGCGACAAGGGACTTCGCGAGACTGTCGGAGTTGATCCGGTCGGAGGTCGAGCATCGAATGGGACGCAGGCTGGCGGAGCAGGAGTGGCTCACCATGAACACGGATTTCATCGAGGGCCATCGCTACTTCACGCCCTATGCCCGGGCAAAGTTCGCGGGAGGGCTGGAAAGGAACGTGGCAGGCATGAAAAAAAAGCTTGCCCGAACGGGGCTCCTCAGCAGAAAAGGTTGAGAATAGGAGCGCCCGGGCAGGCGTGATCCAGGGTGCGAGGAGATTTTTTTGTGGCGGTTATTGCACCTTCTTGAGGGTCATGGTTTTCATGTTCGGAAGGGTCATGTGGATTGAGTCTTTTTCCAGCTTTCCGACGATCACGCCCCCACCTTTGGTGTTTACCCTGAGCTCGCCCCGCTTGATGTACCAGGTGAAGGCGACTTCTTCGCCCTCCACTCTCCAGAGTCCATCCCCGTTCGCTTTAAGCTCGATGACGATCTCCGCTTGTTTGGGGGTCACTCTTGACTCAGCCTTGTAGGTGCCGGCGTACTTGTCTTTGGATTCGCAGGAAAAGAGGACGAGCAGGAGGGCACAGGCGAGAAGAAGGGGGATTCGATTCCGGAAGGCAAAATGGCTTGACATAGGTCTCCCTACCGAGACGCACCGGGAGCGCCGACCCTGCCCCTTGAGCTGGACAGGAGTCCTCCGATGCGGAAGATCAACAGTTTATCATAGAAGAAGACCTGGACCGAGAAAAGGAGCATGATCGCGTTCTCGATGATCTTTTTCCAGCCGATGGGCTCACCCACGGTGTCATAGCAACCGCATGTGATCGGTGCACCCCAATACATGTTGATCAGGATCATCACGATGAACATGATGAGCATCAGGCCGATGAGGCTGACAGCAGCTCGGGTTCTGAGGCCGATGATGAGAAACAGCCCGGCTACGAATTCGACCCAGGGCAAAATCAGGGCCCCGAAGTTGAGGAACCAGTAAGGCACAAGGCGATAAGCGGCCGTGGCCTCCGCAAACTGAGCGGGATACGGTATCTTGCTGGTGCTCGCGTACAAAAAGAAATACCCCACGTAAATCCTGAGTATCAGAGCCAAATACTCGCTGGTGATAACCTTCTTCAAAAAAGACCAGATCATTTCAGCGCCTTCTCCTCAGGTTCCAGGGGATAGCCCTTATCTCCCCACGCGGATAATCCGCCCTCCAGGACGCCCACGCTCTTGTGGCCGCGAAGGATGAGCTTGTTGGCCAGTTCCAGATCGTAGGGTTTGCTGATGGTGCCGCCGTAGACGATGATTTTCTTTTCTTTTTCTTCCCCTGCCAGGGTCATCATGTACACGATGTCGAAAAGGGCCAGAGGCACGTTCAATGCCCCTTTGATCCGTCTCTGTTCGTGGAAATTGGCAGGCCCTGCGTCCACGATGATCGCCTCACCGCGATTGAGGTCTGCCATGGCATCCGCCGGGGTGACGGCGGCAATCGATTTTCTGTCAGGGAATTTCGGGAAAAGGGGTATCCCGTTGGGGTTGGATTGATTGAACACAATCGCCAGGACCAGGCTCACCCCGATGAGCAGGGGGAAATCAAACCAGGCCAGTCTTGGAGCTTTATAGGCCTGCTGGGCTTCCATCTCGATCAGTTTTTCGTCCCTGAGAAGCCAGCGCGACATCTGTTTGACAAAGGCCAGGGAGATATTCGGGTAGTCCTTCAGGATCCGGTCGAACTGATCCTTCGAGAGGACCATCAATCGGGTCTCCTGCACGGCTTCCACGTTGGCTGACCTCGGCTCTCCGGTGAGCAAGGCCATTTCGCCGAAGCTGTCCCCAGGCCCCAGGATCGAGAGGTCGGTCTCCATTCCCTCCGCATCTTTCCGAAAAACCCTGATCTTTCCTGAGCTGATGATGCAGAATTCGTCCCCTGGCTCACCCTGCCTGAAAACGATGGTGCGAGGGGCGACGACCCGGACCTCCACCGCCTTGGTGATCTCATCGCGCTTCCCTTTGGGCAGGGCACCAAAGATGGAGGTGTCCAGAAGACGATCCTTCCGGTTTTCCTTTTCGCTCATCATGGGTTACTGCTTTTTGTGGATCTCCCTTATTTCCTTGACCAGCCCGTCGAAGTCCTTGATCACGCCACCATGACTCATGAGCACTTTTCCCGAGGGGGTTGTCATGACCATGGTCGGCGTGCTCGGCTTTCCGACCACCATGAAAATGTCCCCTTTCTCGTCAGGGAAAAGGGGGAATGGAACCCGGAAGTTGGTCTTGAAAGCCTCCACCTTCTTCTTGCTGTCGGCAATACCTATCCCGATCAATTTGATATCCTTGGCCAGGGCCGGGTCATCTTCGATCAACTTGTGTAGCCTGTTAACTACAGGCGCATTCTGGTGGCACGCCGGTCAAAGAGAACTGAAGAACTCGATCAAGACCAGTTTCGCGCCGATCTTGGATAGGGTAAAGGGGGCATCGCTTTTCACGCCGAGGTATTTCTGCGTTTCAGGGGAGTCGGGAATTCCCACGGTGAACTCGGGCAGCTGCTTGCCCACAGGAATGGCTTCTGCCTGAGCCGCGTGCGCTGAAGGGCAGTGCAACAGGAGCAGAAGGAGAATGAAAAGGTGAAGGACCAGTGGAATCCGTTTTATCCGATTCATGTCAAATCCTCCAAAATCAGGCATCGGGGGTTGGGATGAAGGGTGACCAAAAGACAACTTTCGGCAAAAGTTTAAGGTGTGAAAAGGTAAGCCAATGGGCGGCTAAGTACCACGTACCCTTGATTAAGTCAAGGGATTATTTCCTCCCCATCGGTCATGGATCCACCCGACTGGTTTCTCCTTGCCTTTGCAACCCCCCCTTTTCTATGATCCTTCTGCGAGGTGAAGCCACCGCTGCGTTAACGAGAGGGACGTATGCCGGAGAAGGATGGCTCGAGGGAGAAGAGAAGCGGGACATCCGCCGTGAGACGACCGATCCCGGACCAGGAGCCGGGCGATCGAAGCTCAGAATGGTTTGTGCCGAAGGCAGGGCCTCACCGGTTCAGGGTTATGATCGGTCTCCTGTTCCTCCCGTACACGGCGATGGTCATCAGTTTCGTGATCATCGGTTCCCTGCTTGCCCCTGAAGTTCACTGGGACAGGGTTGTATCCATCGGGGTGATCTACTTTCTGGGCCTTGGAATCGGAGCCCATGCACTCGACGCATTGGGAAGCAAAGAGGTCAAGCCGTGGGGCCGTGTTTTCACCAGGGGTCAGCTGCTATTCTTTGCGATCCTCTCCCTCTTGGCAGCTTACAGTATCGCGACCTACTACATGGTCCTGCATGTGCCCTGGCTGGCGATCATCGCGGCGGCGGAGGGGTTTTTCGTGTTTGCGTACAACCTGGAATGGTTTGGGGGTCGATTTCATCGGGACGGTTGGTTCGCCTTCTCCTGGGGTTTTCTTCCGGTTGTCGCGGGGTACGTGATGCAAACCAACACGGTTTCAGCGGCGGCCCTTGCTGTGGCCTTTGCCATGGCCCTCTTCAGCGTTGTTGAAATCAAGGCTTCCCGGCCCTACAAGGAACTCAAAAGACGCTCCCCCGGCCTGGAGGAGGGTGAAAGAGAAGCGATGAGAAGGTATGAGGGGATTCTCAAAAGCATCAGCGCGGGAGTTATAAGCCTTGGGGCAGGCTTGGTGATATGGAGGATCACTTTCTTCTGACAGGTTTTTCGAGAACACCCATCAAAAACGTCGCTCTCATCGTCCCTACTTCGTCTTGGAGGCTTCCCTGATCTCCTTGACCAGCTTATCGAAATCTTCGATCAATCCCTTGTGATACATGAGCACCCTCCCGTCGCCGGTTGCC
>JAGUZM010000487.1 GCA_020060805.1 Deltaproteobacteria bacterium
GGATGAGTCCCTCATCGGCAAAGCTGAAGTAGCTGTTCTGGCCGATTATGACATGATCGAGGATCTGGATCGTCAGGAGCTGGGCGGCCCATACAAGGTCTCTTGTCAGCTTCCGATCCTCCTGGGAGGGGTTCGGGTCTCCTGATGGATGGTTGTGAACAAAAACGAGAGCCGCCGCTTTGTGCTCAAGGGCTTGGGCGATGATCTCTCTCGGATAAACGGCACTCCCCGTCAAAGTCCCCTGGAAGACATCCTGATCCGCGATGAGTTCGTTTTTGCGATTCAGGAAGAGCACCTTAAAGACTTCTCTTTTCAGTTCGCGCATGGAATAGAAGAGGTAATCGAAAACCGCCTTGGATGAGCGAAAGAACTCCTTGTCTCTGGCCCGGTCCTTGAGGTAGCGAGCGGCCGCCTGATGCACCAGATTCAGGTAAAGGGCATTCTTGGGCCCAATCCCCTGATCCGGGTCAACTGATCCACGGGGGCGGAAAGCACCCTGGAAAGAGTCCCGAATTTGCTCAGCGCTTCCCTCGCCTGAGGCTTGACATCCTTTCGGGGTGTAGCCAAGGTGAGGAGGAACTCCACGACCTCCTCGTCGGAGAACCTTTCAAGCCCCCCTTCCAGGAACTTGTCTCTGAGCCGTTGACGATGGCCTTCGCCCTTCTTCTGCCAGTACTCTTTATCCACGCTCATAGGAGGCGCTCCACTTGAAGGTCCGTGTAAACACCGAACGTCGAAAGGCTCTGGTTGTAGCACAACCGATGGGGCGTTGTTTCCGTTTGAACTCAACCCTTCGGCTACCCCGTGCTCTTGGCCGGGGCATGCTCAGGGTTGACCCGAAGCGTCTATTTTTACTTGAGTGTCGTCGAAGGGTCAACAAAAAGGCGGAGGAAGATGGGGAATTCTCTTCTTGAAGCTTCATGTTTCGGTGGTGTATGTTGACATTCTAATGCCCTTATTTTTCATGCGGGAGCGGACGAGGGAAGCGGGTGCGGAATCGGTTTTTTTCAGGGCGCCTTGGAGTTTTTCCATAAAGAGGGCCGATGATGACTCTCATTCGAATTCTTCCTGAAAAAATCGCCTCCCAGATCGCTGCGGGTGAAGTGATAGAAAGACCTGCCTCCATCGTCAAAGAACTGATGGACAATAGCATTGACTCAGGGGCTGAGAGCATTTTTGTAAAGATCGAAAAAGGGGGAAAACAGCTGATCAGGGTCATCGACACCGGCTGCGGCATGACAAAAGATGATCTCTTGCTGTGCCTGGAGCGGCACGCGACGAGCAAGATCAGCGACCTGAAGGACCTTTTTTCCATCGAGACTCTCGGGTTCAGGGGAGAAGCCCTCCCCAGTATATGCGCGGTTGCCGAGCTTGAGATCACATCACGCGTCACCGATCAGCTGATCGGGCACCGGCTGAAAGCCTGGGGCGGGCGATTGAAGTCCATCGATGAGGCGGGAGCGCCTGCGGGCACGACGGTTGAAGTGAGAAAGCTCTTTTTCAACACCCCTGTGAGGAAAAAATTCCTCCGTTCTGATAAAACAGAGACGGACCAGGTCGTGGATGTCTTCTCGAGGATAGCCCTTCCTTTTACCAACATCCATTTTCGTCTGGACGCCGGAGAGAACACGATCCTGAACCTGGCTTCCTCAGAAAATGAAACCAATCGCCTCGCAGCGCTTTTCGGCCGTCATTTGGCTGCATCCCTGATCAAAACCGAAGAAAAGGGAGAGGGCTACACCATACGGGCCTATTTGAGCCCTCCCGAACAGAGCAGGATGAAGGGTGACCGGGTCCTCCTCTACGTGAATCAGAGAAACATCAGGGACCGGCTCCTCTTCCATGCGGTCATGGAAGGCTACGGTCAGCGCCTGATGAAGGGACGGTATCCTCAGACGGTGATCTTCATCGAGATGGACCCTTTCCTCGTGGATGTGAACGTTCATCCCACGAAGCAGGAAGTTCGCTTCCACCAACCTCACGTGATTCACCGAGCCTTGTCGGCGGTCGTGGATAGGGTTCTCAAGCCCTCCTTCCCGGTGGGCGATGAAAACATGGCCGCTCCCCGGTACGAGGCGCAGGGGCAGGCGTCGGTATTCAGCGATCATCGGATCATGTCAGAGCCTGCTCATGACTACCTGCGGGTGCCGCCATCTGAGATGGTTCTCAGGGAGGAGCCCGGTGCAGGAGAGATTCAAATTCTCGGGCAGCTTCGAGATACCTACCTGATCTGCCGGGTGAAAGACGGCCTGCTGATGGTGGACCAGCATGCGGCGCACGAGAGGATCATTTATGAGACCCTGAAGAAGGCTTTTGGAGACGCCAAAATAGAACGGCAGGCGTTCTTGATACCGCCCAAGCTGGAGTTTTCCCTTAAGGAGGCCAGGCTCATCGATCGCAGACGGGATGAGCTTCTGATGCTGGGGCTGGAAATAGAGCCGTTTGGAGGAGGCACCATCATTCTTAGGTCGGTTCCATCGATTCTCGTCAAGGCCGATTGGGAACCTTTTTTTCGGGATCTTGTTCCTCTTTTGGAAGAAGAGTCGGAAGTCAAGAGTGAAAAGGCGATGGACAGGCTTCTGACGGTCATGGCGTGTCACGGCGCGATCAGAGCGGGACAGCGGCTGTCCGGGCAGGAGATGGCGGCGCTCTTGAGACAGTTGGAAACAATGGATATGCCGACCCATTGCCCCCATGGAAGGCCCGTTTTCAAGAAGTTCAGCTTCTATGAGATCGAGAAGATGTTCAAAAGGGTGGTCTGATCCTTGGGCACCGAGAGCGTCCGGGGGAGGGGACTGGCGGCTGACCCACAAGGTACCCATATTCCGTGGATGAAGAAAAACAAAAGATCATGGTCATCACGGGGCCGACGGCTTCCGGGAAGAGCTCTCTAGCCGTCGAATTGGCACGCCGATTTGACGGTGAGATCGTGAACATTGATTCCATGCAGGTCTACCGGGGCATGGATATCGGAACGGCAAAGCTATCCCCGGAAGAGCGGAAGGGGATCCCGCACCATCTGATCGATGTGGTTGACCCGGATGAGCCGTTCAATGCCGCCATCTTCAGGTCCCTGGCCATCCCGATCCTGGAGGATATGATTTCAAGGGGCAAAACAAGCTTTGTCGTCGGAGGAACGGGTCTTTATATCAAGGCGCTCCTGGGCGGCCTTCTCCCATGCCCTCCAGCGAGCGAATCGCTCCGTGAGGATTTACGGCAGCAGCTGGAGCGGCATGGTCCCGAGTTCCTCCACAGGGAGTTGGAAAGGCTGGATCCTGAGACCGCCCGCAGGATCCATCCCCATGACCGCACGAGGATCATGCGCTCCCTTGAGATCATGATGCTCAGGAAGGAGCCCCTTTCAAAGTCGGTGCAGAAGCACGGCTTTCGAGAGAGGCCTTTTCGAGCGATGAAAATTTGTTTGCAAACCGACCGGGAGGACCTTTATCATCGGATCAACGAGCGAAGCCAAGGGATGATGGAAAAAGGTCTGATTGAGGAAACCCGGTCTTTGTTGGACAGAGGGTATTCGCCTGACCTGAAGGCCATGAAATCCCTTGGCTACAGGCATGCCGTTGGGTATCTTATGGGAAAGTGGAGCAAGGATGAGACCCTAGGTCGGCTTCAAAGGGACACCCGGAGATACGCAAAGCGGCAGATCACCTGGTTCAGAGCGGACAAAGAGATGATCTGGTGTGAGCCAGGGGAAGAGGAAGAGATTGCCCTCATGGTTGCCCGATTTCTTCGGCCATCTTAGGGGCAGAGGCAGGTTTCATGAGAAAGATCTTTCTGTTATCACTTATCCTTGTTGAATTCATCCTCGTCTCATCGGGTTCCGTCTACGGGAGAAACTATGTTCAATATTCAGGGAAGGGAAAGATAGACTGGTCCAACGGCATTGTTGAGGCGATCGGGATGGCTTATCCCCCGGCAAACCCCTTTAGCCCTTCCCAGGCAAGAGCCCTGACGAAAAGTGAAGCAGAGACCCAGGCGAGACGCCACCTCTTTGATATCATCGGCGGAATAAACGTTGATTCCAAGTCCACGGTAAAAAATCACTCAGAGGACAAGAGCTTCCCCTTTCCTGAGATCCACGGCCTGATCAGGAGAGCGAATGTGGTGGACACGGCCTATTTGGATAACGGCAGCGTGAAGGTGATCGTATCGATGAGTTTGACGGGGCCTTTTGCCCGGCTGTTGCTGCCGAAAAATATCCTGACCATCGACACGGTACGACAACCCCAGGAGGGGAACAGGAAGGAAGGTGGGTACACAGGCCTGGTCGTGGATTGCCGCGGGCTCCCCTTGAAGCCGGCGATGGTGCCGGTGATTCTTGACGAGGACGGTCACGCGATCTATGGATCCGCCTACGTGAGCAGGGAGCATGCCGTCCGGATCGGGGTGGCTGCCTATGCCCGTGATCTGGCCTCAGCCCTGAAGCACCCCCGTGTCGGCCCCAAAGCGCTGATTATCAAAGGGATCAAGGTAGCGAAAACGAGAGAATCAGACGTGGTCATCAGCAATGCGGACGCCGCCAAAGTGAAAGGGACTCCGACAAACCTGAACCTCCTTCGAGAGTGCAAAGTCATCATTGTTTTAGATTAGAAAAGAATTCTGCTTCGCAGGCTTGCATTGGAAACCTGCGGGATGTCCTGATGGCCGTGCTGGAGGATTGAAGCCAAGGCTGGGAGGCAATGGGTATGAAGAAGTCTTGCCCCGGATTGAGATTAGGGGTGATCGTCGCCCTATCGTTGGTATGGATGTCGTGGGCCGGCTGCGGGCCACGAGTCGTCGGATATCCTGAGAGTGTAATCGATACCACGGAGCACCATGTTTACAACGGGTTCATGTTCATCAAGATGGAGAGGGTTGACGACGCGCAGAGGGAATTTGAAAGGGCCCTGAGCCTTACGCCCAAAAGCCCGGCCGCCAACCGGGGGATGGGAATCGTGTACGGCACCAAAAAGGATTTCCGTTCAGCCTTCCACTATACGGACTGGGCTGTGAAATATGCTGAAACAAAGCATGAAAAAGCCATGGCCTACGCCGCGATGATGAGCCTTCACACCCTGCAGAGGGGGGAAGGGTGGATGGGCAAAGTGGAAGAGGCCTACCGCCAGGCTATCACAGCGTCGAACGAATTGCCGGATCCTTACTTTCAGCTGGGGATAGCCTACAAGCAGGCATACCGTCTGGGGGAGTCCAAACTCGCTTTCGAGAAAGTCACGGAGATGAGCAGATCTCTGGTCTTTGAGGCTCAAGAACAGCTGAAAGCCATCCAGAAACTGGAGAAGGCCATGCCCGGGTCAGTCATCGGGAAAGGGATTGCTCTTCTGGATCGCATCACGAGGGCAGATACGGCTGCCCTGCTCATCGGGGAGACTCGGATAATCGAAATCCTAAGGGCGGTGGAGGCGCGCAGGACCGGGCGCCCCTCTCCGAGTGAGGACAAAGCCGCTTCATTGCCCCCGGATGTGGTGAATCATCCGATGAAGGATGCCATATCCGGCGTTGTTGAAATGAACATTCAGGGCTTGAAGACGTTCAACGACGGGACTTTCAGGCCTGACGACTACTTGAGACGGGCGGACTTAGCCATGGTGGTGGCCGATGTTGTCACTCGCGGTGATGGCGCCTCTCTGGGTCAAAAAACGCAGGGGGCGGCTTCGCCGTTCAGGGACGTGAGGGCTGACGCACCGTACTTCCACGCCGTCATTGTGGCTTCTGTCCGGGCGAGGCTGATGGAGGGAGAGGGTGGCATTTTCAACCCCATGGGAACGCTTTCGGGCGTGGATGCGCTCCTGATCCTGAGGAGCGCGGAAGAAAGAGCCAAGAGCCCCTCACAGCGCTCCGAAGACAGGGCTCCGGCAACCGTTGGCAGCGGAGCAAGAGGATGATGCCATGACCATTCCCAATATCGTCACGGCCGCCCGAATTATCATGGCGCCGATCTTTATCATCTTTCTGATCAACGACCAGCTCACCTCCGCCCTGATTGTGTTTTTGGTGTGCGTTGCCAGCGATGGGGTGGACGGAATGATCGCGAGGCTTTTCAACCAGAAGAGCAAGCTCGGAAGCTACCTGGACCCACTCGCCGATAAGTTGTTGTTGGTGACGGCGTTCGTTGTCCTCGCTGTCAGGGAGTATCTGCCGGCCTGGTTGACGGTGATGGTCATCAGCAGGGACGTTCTGATTCTGTTGGGCGTCCTTGTCCTCATTCTGAATGGGTTCAACGTCAATATCAAGCCTACGGTACTGAGTAAGCTGAACACCTGTTTTCAGTTTACGACCGTGATAGCCGTACTCTCAAAAGCTTTTCTCCCGTTTCCCGGGGCATTCTATTCCGTCCTGTTCTACACCACTGCGATTCTGACGGTCAGTTCCGGGTTGGACTACATGCGCTACGGTTTCAGGATCGTGGGAGAGGGATCAACCAACAGCAAGGAGAAAAGCCAAAAGTCAGGGTGAAGGCCAATTCGGCTTGACATGAAAGCCCTGAACTGTTAATGGAGTATGAACGTTTTTTTAGGCACGTAGCTCAGGGGGAGAGCACTACCCTGACACGGTAGGGGTCAAGAGTTCAAATCTCTTCGTGCCTACCAGATGGGATGGGAGGGTTCTGAAAAGGAAAGCCCCTTTTCAGGGCCTAAGAAGCTCCGGTTCTACCAGGGCTTTCACTAGAGACAGCCGGGAACCTGTGGTGTGAACCCAAGGTTCCCGGCTGATCGATGCAATAGGGAAAAAAGAAAAAACCTGCAATAACTCTTCAGGGCCCCGGTTTCAATGCTGCGGGATGGCCGAGGCCGGTGTCTAGGCACCCTTGATGACGAGGGTCTTCACCATCTTCTCGAAGGTCCTGATATCTTCCTCAGTGTATTTGCTCACGTCAGCGTTGTAACGGATACCATAAAACCACTCTCCCAGAAGAAATCCGTAGAGCATGGTCTTGAACCTGTAACCGTCCTTGACCCGATAAGTGAAGACCGCCTTGAATCCATCGTAATTGTTGATCTTGGCGGGACTTGTTTCAAGAATCCGTAGGTCGAGAACACCGGGGTCTGAGGCGATTTCGAGCAAGAACAAATCAGAGACTTCCCGCGGCGTCATTCGAGACGAAAGGGTCTTTCTTGCGTTGGGGAACTCCTGGCTCACATGGCGCTGCTGAATGAAAATGTATTGGTCAAACGGGCCCTCTTTGGAGTACATGGAGCAATCAGAGACGTTTAACTTGGTCCAGTGCTCCGGGGCCTGAACGACAAAATTATCGGGCGTTTTGTTGGGGCCTGCCGTGACACAGGCAGCCAGGAAGACGAGCAGAAATACCCACAAGAACCTTTTCATACACCTACCTCCTGTATTCAATGATGCAAGCGGTCTCTGCATAGATTGCTTCTGCCAGAGGCGGTGCAAGAATCATGCTAGCCCCAACGTATTCAATAAGTGAAAAGATATCAAGTTTTTATCATGCTCTTGGGGATACCCCTGAAAAGGATGTATACGGAAGTATCCGCTTTCTGTCAAGAATAAGCTCAAAAACGGCAGATTATGTGGGAACGTCGTAGACAAATATCGAAAAGGAAAGTCGAAGATCGCAACAAAATGTTACGGTTCACTCCACCGAGGAAAATGATGGATTCCCTTACGTTTTGGCTTGACATCCTTGGGAAAATTTCTACATTATGTCAAGTAAAGCGCCGCGGGTGCTCTTTTTTTTCTGGCCCGGGGCAAGAGATACGGTTCGGGGTAAGGTTGGTTGTGCGGAGGCTTTGATTCGTAATATTTTTTGTGATAGAAGGAGGGTGTCATGAAGAAGTTAGTGATGTTGGTTGCTTTGGCTGCGTTCCTTTTCGGCTGTGGTGCATCGGCCACTCAGTCCGAATTCTGGAAGCATGATACGATGTACAGGACGAATGACCATATGATGTTCAGCTGGTCCGGGTACTCCAGCCCCACCAGAGACCATCAGAAGAAATCTATGGACCAGGGCTGGTGGGGAATTGAGATTCCTTACATCCCGGCAAGGTAGACGAGGTTTCTTCGCTTACGAGGTTCAACCGGCCAGGTATCTTTCACAAGGATTTGCGCATCTGTAGGGGGTGCTCAGGGAGCACCCCCTAATTTTTTCAGGGTTTCACTGGCCGGGGCATCGCCGCAAGGGGAAGTGAAAGAGACCGTTATTCCCCTCCTTATGGCCAGTTTTGAGATTTTTGTTGACTTTGAAACAAAAATAAAGAATAAAAAGGCACTCATAACTGGCTGTTACCACAAGAATTAAATCCAATATGGGGTTCCAGGGATTCCTGTGATGGACTAAAAGGACCTAAAAGGCCTGTTCAGGGTGTCAAGTTTGCTGGGTGTCTCAGAATCGAAGACAGGGTGTCGGTGAGCGAAACAGGTTCGTAACATTGAACTTAAGATTGCATTGAGGCATCTGAGGTGGTTTAGCTTAGGCTTTGGATGCCTTGTTTGTTTTGGAACTGAAGATATGGGAAGTCTAAGTGCACACATCAAGGGTCAACCTTCCAAGGAGATCGTCGGCGATTCCTTGAAAGGGGTTGATGTACTCCGTCATCTCGGCGTCAAGGACCTGGAGAGGGTGGCTGCTGTGAAGGTGAACGGCGAAAGCCGGGACCTGTCATCCACCGTGGAGCCCGGAGCTGAACTCGAACCCATCCCGATCGATTCGGAAGAGGGTCTGGACATCCTGAGGCACAGCACGTCCCATGTGATGGCCATGGCTGTGAAAGAACTCTTCCCGGGTGTGAAGGTCACCATCGGCCCAGCCATCGAGACCGGTTTCTACTACGATTTTGACTACGAGAGGCCCTTCAAAGAGGATGATCTACCCAAAATCGAAGCCAAAATGCAAGAGATCATCGATGCAGATCACCCCTTCATCAGGAAGGAAATGAAAAGCGGCGAGGCGATCGCCTACTTCAGGTCCCAGGGTGAAGAATACAAGGTGGAACTCATCACCGACCTTGGGGCGGAGAAGGTATCTCTTTACACCCATGGGAGCTTTACGGACCTTTGTCGTGGCCCCCATCTTCCATCCACGGGGAAGATCAAGGCATTCAGCCTGACCAAAGTGGCGGGCGCCTACTGGCGGGGAGATGAAAAAAGGGCGATGCTGAGCCGTATTTACGGCGTGGCCTTTGCTGATCGGAAAGACCTGAAAGCGTACCTCAAGAGGCTTGAGGAAGCGAAGAAGAGGGATCATGTGAAATTGGGGGCCCAGCTCGGGCTTTTCAGCACCTATGAGGAAATCGGAGCCGGTATGGTGGTGTGGCACCCCAAGGGAGGAATGCTGCGACACACCCTGGAGGAGTTCGAGATCCAGGAGCATTTGAAGCGCGGGTATGAACTCGTAAAAGGGCCTCAGATCCTCAAAACGGAATTGTGGAAGAAGTCCGGCCACTTCGAAAATTACCGCGAGAACATGTACTTTACGGAAATCGAGAGCCAGTCCTACGGGATCAAACCGATGAACTGCCTCTCTCACATGCTCATATACAGCTCGAGCATCAAGAGCTACAGGGATCTTCCCAAGCGATATTTCGAGCTCGGACTCGTGCACCGGCATGAGCGCTCCGGTGTTCTTCACGGGCTGCTGCGGGTGAGGGAATTCACACAGGACGATGCGCACATCCTGTGCGCCCCTGAGCAGCTTGACGGCGAAATCAAGGGCGTCCTTGATTTTGTCCGAGACATGATGGCCGTTTTCAACTTCGAGTATGAGCTGGAAATCAGCACCCGCCCGGAAAAATCGATCGGATCGGACGAGGATTGGGAACGGGCGACCCATGCCCTCATGAGAGCGATGGAAGATCATCGTTTGCCCTACAAGGTGAACGAGGGAGACGGGGCATTCTACGGGCCGAAGATCGATGTGAAGCTGAAAGACGCCCTGGATCGACGTTGGCAATGTGCGACCATTCAGTGCGATTTCACGTTGCCGGAGCGATTCAACCTTTTCTATATCGACAGAGAGGGACAAAAGCGCCGACCAGCGATGATCCACAGGGTTATCCTGGGCGCCCTGGAAAGATTCATCGGCGTCCTGATCGAACATTACGGAGGCGCCTTTCCAGTATGGCTGGCGCCGGTTCAGGCCGCTATCCTGACGGTGACTGACAGAAATATCCCATTTGCGGAAAAGGTCTTGAAATCCATGGAGGAACAAGGCATAAGGGCCGAGGGTGACTTCCGAAACGAGAAGCTCACCCTGAAGATCAGAGAGGCCCAACTCCAAAAGATCCCTTACATGCTGATCGTTGGGGACAAGGAGTCACAAAATGAAGGGGTGACTCCACGGTTGAGGAGCGGGGAGAATCTCCCCATGATGAAACCAGGGGAATTCATTCAGCGCATTCGGGAAGAATCTAAACAAAGGAGGTAGGAACATAGGCAAGAAGAGTGATGAAGTTAATGTGAACGAGCGAATCCATGCCAGGATGGTGAGGCTTATCTCCTTGGATGGGCAACAACTTGGCATCATGCCCACCCTGCAAGCCCTGGAGACAGCGAGGCAAGAGGGGTATGACCTGGTGGAGGTCTCCCCCACCTCTGACCCGCCCGTATGCAAGATCATGGATTACGGGAAGTACAAGTACCAGGCGAGCAAGAAGCTGCAGGAGGGCAAGAAGAAGTCGAAGGCTTTCCAGATCAAAGAGATCCGGTTGAGGCCGCGCACCGAGGAGCATGACCTGGGGTTCAAGATCAAGAGCCTGAAAAAATTCCTGGAAAAAAAGGATCGGGTAAAGGTCACGGTCATGTTCAGGGGCAGGGAGTTGACGTACTTGGACTCTGGAATGAAGCTTCTTGAGAGGATCGCTCAGGAGGTCGCGGACATGGGCACGGTAGACCAACCGCCCACAAGGGAGGGGTGGCGTATGACGATGGTCCTTGTCCCGAAATGAGACCGATTTCATAAAACGAACGCTGAGGGAGAAAGCCCTTTTTCTTTGCGAACAGCCATGGCCTGAGCCGCCGGGTGAAATCATTAGCCTGTCAAGATCTCAAGGGAGCCATGGTTTCGCAAGAAAGGAGAGGTTTTTTTATTTGTATTTGCCATACGGAGGACGATGACATGCCTAAGTTAAAAACCAAACGGGGAGCTGCGAAGCGGTTCAAGACAACCGGCACCGGAAAGATCTTGAGAAGCAAGGCCTTTTCGAACCATATTCTCACGAAGAAGACTACCAAGAGAAAGAGAGGCCTGCGCAAGTCGGCTCTCGTGGATTCCGCGAACAAGAAGAGTATCATAAGGCTCATTCCTTACATCTGACGGGAAAGCGGGAGCCGTCCTCAGGAGAAATACCGGGGACCAAAAGAAAATCCCGTCCATGAAAGCTGTCAGGGGACGATTCTCCGTTTGCCGCACTGCGGGGAACGTCCCGATTTTACACGATGACATTTCACCAAAGAGGTTGACCAATGCCAAGAGTAAAACGAGGTTTCAAGGCGAGACACAGACGAAACAAAGTACTGAAGGCAGCGAAGGGTTTTCGAGGCCGTCACAGCAAGATTTATAAGACGGCCCTTGTCACGCTGAGCAGGGCAAGACAGTTTGCTTACCGGGACCGGAGGGCGAGAAAGAGGGATTTTAGAAAGCTCTGGATCGTCCGCATCAATGCAGCAGCGCGAGAGCACGGGATTTCCTACAGCCAGTTCATGGCAGGGCTCCACAAGGCCGGCATCGATCTGGATAGGAAGGTGCTCGCAGAGATGGCTGTCCATGACCGTGCGGCCTTTGCCAAAGTGGCGAGCATGGTGAGGTAAGACATTGACGTCTGGTTGTATGTATGCGCTCAGGGCATGTCAGGCTCCTGCCTGATGTTCGCGGCAAGGTGAATCGAAAAACGATGAGAGAGCAGATTCTCGAATTGGAAAAGGAAGCGCTTCAAGAGCTGGAAGCTGTTTCTGATCTTTCCGGTCTCGATAGATTCCGCATTGCTTACCTTGCTAAGAAAGGCCGCTTGACCGCTTTGCTGAAGGACATAGCCAGCTTACCGGCGGAGGAAAGGCCCGAGGCGGGAAAGCTCGCCAACTCTTTCAAGAGAAATCTTACGGAACGCTTTGAAGGAGCCCGGAGAAGACTGCTTGCAAAGGAAGAGGAACCTCTTTCTTCTCTCGACATCACCTTGCCGGGCCGAGAACCGGCCCGGGGGCACCTTCATCCCATCACGCAGGTGATGCAGGAGATTTGCCATATCTTCGGCAGAATGGGATTCCGGGTGGTCAAAGGCCCTAATGTTGAGCTCGATTACTACAATTTCGAAGCCCTCAACATTCCGAAGGACCATCCCGCAAGGGACATGCAGGATACTTTTTACATCTCGGAAAATGTGGTCCTGAGGACGCACACTTCGCCCATGCAGGTCCGTACCATGGAGGAACAGCCCCCTCCTGTGAGCGTCATCGCTCCCGGCAAGGTTTACCGAAGGGACTCAGACATCACCCACACGCCCATGTTCCATCAGGTTGAAGGGCTCCTGGTCGATAAGGGTGTGACTTTTGGGGACCTGAAGGGGACCTTGACCAGCTTCGTTCATCAGATGTTCGGGCTGGATACGGCCCTGCGCTTCAGGCCGAGTTTTTTCCCGTTCACAGAGCCAAGCGCAGAGGTGGACATCCGCTGCGTCATCTGCGGGGGTATCGGTTGCCGCACCTGTTCCAACACGGGCTGGCTGGAAATCCTGGGATCTGGAATGGTTGATCCCGAGGTTTATCGCTTCGTCGATTACGACCCCGAGGTGTATTCCGGTTTTGCCTTCGGCATGGGCATCGAGCGGGTCGCCATGCTGAAATACGGCATCGACGACATCCAGCTCTTCTTCAGGAACGACATCCGTTTCCTGAGGCAGTTCTGAAAGACTGGAGTCATGGGGTACTGGAGTGATGGAGCAGTGGGGTAATGGGTAAAACAAGGAAAAGGCAAGATCAGCACTCCGACACTCCATTACTCCAATACTCCAGCGTTTGCAGCTCGGAGCGCCTCTTCTCATGCGTGTAAGTCTGAACTGGCTGAAAGAGTATGTTGAAATCACCATGGGCCCGGATGATCTGGCTCAACTCCTGACCATGTCCGGACTGGAGGTGGAGCAGAAGGAGCCCCTGGGACAATCCCTCCAGGCCGTGCTCGCAGGGCGAATCCTTTCCATCAAGCCTCACTCCCATGCAGACCACCTGTCTATCTGCCGAATGGATACGGGGAGCGGGGAAGTCCAGGTTGTGTGCGGAGCCAAGAATATCAAGCAAGGCGACATGGTTCCCATCGCTCTTCCTGGGACTATGCTGCCGGGGGGAGTGAAAATCGAACAAACCGTTCTGAGGGGCGAACCTTCCGTGGGCATGCTCCTGGCGGAAGATGAAATGGGCCTGACCGATGACCACGAGGGGATCATGATCCTTCCCTCTGATGTCAGACCGGGCACTCCCGTCACGGAAGCGCTGTCCCTTGAAGACTGGGCGTTTGAGATAGGGCTCACCCCCAACAGGCCCGACTGCGCATCCGTCATCGGCATCGCGAGAGAAATTGCTGCCCTCACCGGGCAGAAACTGAGAAGACCCGAGACGGAAGTTGCAGAAGGGAAAAAGGCGATCGAGGATCTTACGAGCGTCACCATCGTTGACCCGGATGGGTGCCCCAGGTATGCCGCAGGCATGATTCTGGGTGTTTCCCTGAAACCGTCCCCGTTCTGGATGAGGCAGAGGCTCCATGTCTCTGGTGTGAGAAGCATCAACAACGTGGTGGACGTCACCAACTACGTTCTTCTGGAAATGGGGCAACCCCTTCACGCTTTCGATTATGAACGTCTTCTCCAGAACAGGATCGTGGTTCGCCGGGCGGTTGAAGGGGAACGCTTTACGACGCTTGACGGCAAAACACACGGACTGAACAAGGACAACCTGATGATTTGCGACGGTGAGAGACCCGTTGCCCTTGCAGGAATCATGGGCGGTCTCAATTCAGAAATCTTCGCCGGATCCAAGAGCGTGCTCATCGAGAGCGCTTATTTTGACCCGAGGACCATCAGGAGGGGGGCCAAGAGGCTCGGGATCTCGACAGAGGCCTCTTACCGGTTTGAGAGAGGGGTGGATATCGAGGGAATCCCTGCTGCTCTGCGAAGATCGATGATGCTGATTGCGCGGCTTGCTGGAGGGGAGGTGGTTCGCGGGGTCGTCGACAACTATCCCAAGCCTCAGAAGTCTCGTCTGATCGATTTCAAAGTGGAAAAAGCAAACCGCTTCCTCGGAACCAGCCTCTCCCGCGAGATCATGGCCCGATATCTGAGGGCGCTCGAGATGGGCGTGGAAACAGTCGACGACCAGACCCTTCGGGTTTACCCGCCCTCGTTTCGCGTTGACATCACGAGGGATTGGGATCTCATGGAAGAGGTCGCAAGGCTGGAGGGGTATGACAATATCCCGGTAACCGCGCCTCCCATTAAGCCGAGTGAGCACGGGGATGCCCCGGAGCTCATCGCGAGCGAGAGAATCAGGGATGTGATGGTCGGCATGGGTTATACGGAGATTATCTCGTACAGCTTTGTATCCGACGATTCTGCGGACCTCCTCGGCGTTGAGGCAGATAGTCCCCTCAGGTCTTACGTGAAACTCCTGAACCCCCTGACGAGCGATCAGTCCGTCATGAGAACCTCCCTGTTACCCGGATTGTTGGGCGCCGTTAAAACCAACATTTCCCACGGGGAAAGAGACCTCAAGCTGTTTGAATGGGGGAAATTGTTTGTCCAGAGGGATCAAGAGGAGCTGCCCGAGGAGAGGCACTGCCTTTGCGCGGTCATCACAGGGTTGGCCAACCCGAAGGAATGGTACCGGGAAGAGAGGCCGGTTGACTTCTATGATATCAAAGGCTCCCTTGAGGCTCTTCTCAAGGCCCTGGGGTTGAGGGAGTATCAATTCCGGTTGGGTAAGACCCCCTCTTGGTATGAGCAGAGCGCAAGCTGTGTTATGGATGTCGCAGGGGCAAGGGTCGGAAACTTGGGGCAACTGTCCCAAGGGGTCCTGAGTAAATTCGACCTGGACGCGGAAGCGGTTTATTTATTTGAGTTGGACGGGACGCTCTTTCTGGAAAAGATCACCGGTAAGAAGCATTTCGAGTCCCTGGCCAGGTACCCGGCCGTCCTGAGGGACATTTCCCTGGTGGTGAATCGCCGGGTGGATAGCGGTACGGTTCAGGGTATCATCAGGCGCGTGGGGGGCGAACTGGTCGAATCGGTAACACTCTTTGACGTTTACGAGGGAGGTAAAATGGAGCCTTCTGAAAAGGCTCTCGCCTTTAGGATATGCTACAGGTCCAAAGAACGGACTCTGGACGGCAAGGAAGTGAACCGCCTTCACGAAACCATTGTCGGTCAGATAGGGGTGGAGACCGGTGGACGACTCAGAGAAGGGTAGCGGTCCCGTAACGATTCCCGAAGGGAAGCGGTATTTTCGGATCGGCGAGGTGAGCAGGATAGTCGGCGTGGAGCCCTATGTCCTCAGGTACTGGGAAAGCGTTTTTCCTCAGATTCATCCTGCCAGGGCGGATACGAACCAAAGAACCTACCAGAGAAAAGATCTGGATACGATCATGGAGATCAAAAGGCTTTTGTACGAAGAAAAGCTCACCATCCGGGGCGCCCGGCAAAGGCTGAAGGAAAAGGGACAAACCAGGAGCCCGGCGGACATGGCCTGGATAGAGGACATCAGAAAAGATCTCGAAAACATTCTCAGAGGTCTCAGGTAAACGTCGAGGGAGAGCCCTGTCCTGAAGCCCTGAGACGGCGGGATGAAGGGTTTCGTACCGGGGGAGCTAAGGAGGCTGAGTGGGCCTTGAGGGTCACACCGCTTTGATTACCGGCGCCGGTCAGGGCATAGGCCGGGCCTGCGCTGAGGTTTTTACGGATCAGGGTGCGGCGCTTGTCTTGATCGACAAGAACCCGGAGACTCTGGAGGAAGTTGCCCGCGTGTGCAAGGAGAAAACCGACCGCATCCTTCCGCTTGCCTTGGATCTCACGGACCTGGAGCTTCTCGGAAAAGAACTGGATGGGGTTTCTTCATCCTTCGAAGTGGATATCCTTGTCAACAATGCCGGCTTTGATAAACCTGGGACCACCGGCAAGATCGACAGGGAGGCTTTTGAATCCGTGTTGGGCATACATCTGAGCGTCCCCCTTTTCCTGATCCAGCGTTTTCTTCCTGCCATGAGGTCAAGAAAATGGGGAAGGATAATCAATGTGAGCTCCATTTACGGGATTATCGGCGGCAAAGGGGAAGTAGCCTATTCCGCTGCGAAAGCAGGGCTCATCGGTCTCACCAAATCGGTGGCAAGAGAGGCCGGCAAGGACAACGTCACGGTCAACGCGGTGCTTCCCGGTTTGACTCGCACGCCCACCATAGAGAGCGCCATGGCAGAAAAGTTCAAGCAACAGATCATCAACGATACGCCTCTTGGCCGGATAGCCGAGCCGGAAGAGGTGGCGAAAGTGATTGCCTTTCTTGCTTCCGAAGATGCATCATTTATCACGGCTGTTGCGCTTCCTGTTTCAGGGGGTTGGGGAATATAAAAAAGCTCAGGGTACAAGGTGCAAGGTGCAGGGTTGAGGGGGAGCCCCATTTCTTCTGCATCTTGTGCAGTGTGCCTCGTCCTGCGCACCCTGGTTTTAGCTGTTGACACCCTGTGGCGTTTTTCCTATATTAACGCACTGAAAGTAAAGCGTTTTTAGGATACCCCTGATCTTCGGTAAAACCTTTCAGTTTGAAGAAGCTTGGCTTTTTTGCCTTGTCGGATGGCAACGTGTTTGTATGGGTCTATGAAACGAGCGAACCTAAAGAAGGGAGGGTTTATGATGAAGAGAAGGTCGACGGTATGGACGGTGATTTTGGGGAGCCTTCTGGTATCGACACTACTGATGGTTCCTCTTCAGGCAGATGCGCGAAACATCAAGGTGGGGATCATTGATTGCTACAGCGGGCCCCCGGCAGTCTACGGGAATGACGCCCTGAACGGGTTTAAGCTCGCCCTGGAGGAGATCAACAAAAAAGGCGTCCTCGGAGGGAAGATCGAATTCACGACAAGGGACACGAAATTCAAGGTGGACATCGGCCTCAACATGGCCAAGGAACTGGTCATGAGAGAAGAAGTTGATGTTCTGGTAGGCACCATCAACAGCGGCGTGGCCCTGGCGGTCTCCGATGCCGTGTCAAAGAAGGAAAAAGTGCCCTTCATCGTCTGGATATCCAAAGATGAAAAAATCACGGGTGCTGCCGGCCACCGGTATGTCTTTTCAACGGCCGACAATACCACCCAGGGAGGGAAGGCCGGTGGTGTGGGTCTTGCCAAGAAACCGTTCAAGAAATACTGGATAGCGGGTGATGATTACTCCTACGGGCACGCCATCGCGGATTCGGCGTGGAGAAACCTGAAGGCCCTGAAGCCGGACGTGGAAAAGATAGGGGAATCGTGGTGGAAAGTCGGCGAGCCCGACCTCGTCCCTTATTTCACCTCCATCATGGCGGCCAAACCCGATGCGGTCATCTTCTGCACCGGCGGCGCCAGCATGACGAATGCCCTGAAAGCCCTGAAATCCACTGGCATGGCGGCGAAGATTCCTTCCTGGATCCATACGGCCATCGATCATGCTGTTCTCAAACCTCTCGGGGCGGAAGCACCCGAGGGAGTGATGGGGACGATCCAGTACCTCTTCTACTATCCTGAAACGCCCGAGAACAAGGCCTTTGTGGACGCATTTCAGAAGGCCTACGGAAACCCGCCCGGATTCCCGGCGTTCAACGCCTACCTGACGGCCCATTACATCGCCGAAGGATTCAAGAAAGCCGGAAAGATCGACCGGGAAAAATTCGTGGACGCCCTGGAGGGTCTGAAGGTCAAGAGCCCTGTGGGCGGCACCGTGGAGATGAGAGCCTGCGACCATCAAGCCGTGTTCCCGATGTATTTCGGCGTTACCAAGAAAGTCCCCCAGCATGATTTCGTCGTTGCCAGCGAGATCACGACCCTGAAGGGCGATGATGTTTTGCCCACATGCGAGGAAATCAAGCAATCCCGGCAGAAGTAGATTCATGAAGCAGGGAGGAAGCCCTCCTCCCTGCCTCCGATTTCCGGAAAGGTGAGGGAGCATCGTGACTGACCTCGGTGCGTTGGGAAGTCAGTTTTTCGTCGGCCTCAGTCGCGCCATGATTTTGTTCGTCGTCTGTTCTGGGCTGAGTTTTGTCCTCGGCGTGCTGCGAGTCCCCAACGTGGCGCACGGTTCTCTGTACATGATCGGCGCTTTTTCGGCCTACAGCATCACAAAGCTCCTCCCCGGCCCGGCGGGTTTCTGGCTAGCCTTGATCCTGGCGCCCCTGGTGGTGGCCCTTGTCAGTTTCGTGGCGGAAAGGGCCCTGTTCTGCCGTCTCTACCAGCGGGAGCACTTGATGCTCCTTCTTTTCACCTTTGCCCTGAGCTTGATTCTGGGTGACCTTGTCAAAATCGTTTGGGGTGCGGAGTACAAATCCATCATGGCTCCCGCTCTTTTCAACGGATCGGTGAGCGTGCTGGGCGCATCCATCCCGCGGTACAATTTTTTTCTCCTCGTGGTCGGGCCTTTGGTCGCCGTGGCGTTGTGGTTTTTTACGACCAAGACCAAGATGGGAAAGATCGCCAGAGCCGCGGCAGTGGACAGGGAGATGGTGGGAGCGGTGGGGATCAACGTGAGCTGGGTTTTCGCCTTTGCCTTTGTCCTGGGGTGTTTCCTGGCCGGCCTGGGCGGTGCCCTGGTTGCGCCCACGGTCAGCATCACCCTGGGCATGGACCACAACCTCATCATCGAGGCCTTCCTGATTGTCACCATCGGGGGTCTCGGCAACATGTGGGGTGCCATGGTGGGGTCCTTGATTTTCGGGCTGACCCAGGCTTTCGGGGTCCTGTTCTGGCCTCAATTCGCGATCGTCTTTCCCTACATGGCGGTCGTCATCGTCCTGATCTGGCGTCCCAGGGGGATGCTCAAATCGGTCTGGTGATGAGGAGTGAATCTTGGGAAAAAGCGACCTGAACCTGAAAGTTCTATGGCTCCCGACGCTGATCCTGGTTCTCCTGGTCTTCTTGCCGGCCTTTCTTCCCCGGTTCTACACCTATATCCTGGCCGTCATTTTTGTGACAGCTCTTTTGGCCATGAGCCTTAACATGGTGGTGGGCCACGGCGGCCTGTTCCAGTTCCATCACGGCGTTTTCTACGGCGTGGGGGCTTATGCCTTCGCCCTGATGCTCACCAAAACCGCGCTGCCGATGTGGCTCTGCTTCATCGTTTCGCCCCTGATAGCAGCGGCCGTGGGTTTGCTGATCGGGTGGTTCTGCGTGCGGTTGACGAGTTTGTATTTCGGCATGCTACAGATTTCGCTGGGATCTCTCATCTGGGCGATTGCCTTTCGATGGTATGACCTGACCCACGGCGACGACGGCCTTCACGGCGTCCCTATTCCCGATTCGATCGCCTCCACGTCAGGGGCCTACTATTTCATCCTCCTCTTTTCGGTCCTCTGTCTGATGGCCATGTACATCATTCACCGGTCTCCCTTCGGTACAACCATGCAGGCCATCCGGGACAATCCTGCACGGTGCTCGGCTGTGGGGATCAACGTGAGGCGGCACCAACTCACGGCGATCGTGATCGCCACGTTTTTCGCGGGCGTTGCGGGTGTTCTGTTCGTGGTCCTGGAACACTCCGTGTTCCCGGATCTGCTTTTCTGGGTCCTCTCCCTGGAGATCTTCATCATGTGCCTCCTCGGGGGCTGGTTCACCTTCGCAGGCCCGATTCTGGGAGCCGCCATCACGGTGTTATTGAGGACCTTCGTCGGCATCTACACGGAGTACTGGACCATGATTCTCGGGATCCTCCTCATCCTTCTGATTTTCTTCCTGCCAGAAGGCGTCATGGGATTCATCGGAGAAAGACTCCTGTCTCGAAAAAGGTGAACGATGCTGCAAGTGGAAAAAGTCTCCAAGTCCTTCGATAAATTCCTGGCCGTGAACGGGGCGGATCTCTTGGTTGGAAAGGGTCAATTGGTGGCGGTGATCGGTCCGAACGGCGCAGGAAAGACCACCCTTTTCAACATGATCACAGGCCAGCTGAAGCCGGATCGGGGCAGGGTGGTGTTGAACGGCGAGGAGATCAGCACTCTGGCAACCCACGAGATCTGCAGGCGGGGCATCGCCCGTTCCTTCCAGATCGCGAACATCTTCCATCGCCTTACGGTGTTCCGGAATGTCCAGGTTTCCGTCCTATCAGAGCAGAGAAAGAGCAGCAACATCGTGAGGCCCGCTCATGCCATGGCGGTTGAGGAGACCAACAGGATTCTGAAAAGCGTGGGGCTTCTGGACAAAGCCGATCACGTTGCCGGTTCCCTTTCCCACGGGGACCAGCGAATCCTGGAGATAGCCATCGCTCTGGGCAATCAACCTCAAATGCTCGTTCTCGACGAGCCCACGGCAGGCATGTCGCCCGATGAAACTCAGGCGACGATGACGCTGATCAAGAGGCTTGCCGAAACCCAGGGCCTGACCATCGTCTTCTGCGAGCATGACATGGATGTGGTTTTCAACACCGCCCAGAGCATCATGGTCATGCACTACGGAAAGACGATCATCCAGGGAAAGCCTGAGGAAGTCAGAGAAAACAGGGCTGTTCAAGAAGCCTACCTTGGAGGCGAGGAGGATGCTTGAAGTAGACGGGATTCATACTTACTACGGTTTGAGCCATATTCTGTTCGGCGTCTCCTTGGAAGTGGACGCCGGCCAGGTCGCCTGTCTTCTGGGAAGAAACGGGGCTGGGAAAACCACGACCCTGAAAAGCATCTTAGGAATCGCCCCGCCGAGGCAAGGCCGTGTGCGATTCAAAGGGGTGGATGTTACGGGCGAAGAACCCTTTGTCATGGTGAGGAGAGGGATCGGTTATGTCCCGGATGATCGGAGGATCTTCGCTGACCTCACGGTGGGAGAAAACCTGGAGATCGCCGCAAGGCGGGAAAAGGGCAGAGAGTACTGGGATAAGAAAAAGGTATTTGAATTGTTTCCTCCCCTGGAAAGGCTCGATCACCGGCGGGGGGGGTTACTCAGCGGGGGAGAGCAGAAGATGCTGGCCATCGGGAGGGCCCTCATGGGGAACCCTGAATTCCTTCTCCTGGATGAGCCGACTGAGGGCATCGCGCCTGTGCTGGTTCGCGCCTTTGGCAAGACCATTGTGCGCCTCAAGGAAGTCGGCCTGACCGTGCTCATCGCCGAACAGAACGTCAAGTTTACCCTCAAGCTGAGCGACAGGGGTTACATCATCGACAACGGCCGAATCTGCTACCAGGGGACGGTCAAGGAACTCGTGGAGAATGAAGAGGTGAGAAGGACCTGTGGCATTTAGAGAACAGGAGTCAGGAGCCAGGAGTCAGGGAAAAGGAGTCCGTTGCAGAGCGATCTGCAGGCTGGGTCTTTGCCTCAATGATGAATGATCAATGTTAGATGACGGATGAGGGACAACTGTTTATGAACCATTTTGTTATCAAAGAGATGAACCCCCGAACCCCTGCGCCGGGTGTGGAAATGCGGGTGATCCACGGC
Organism: Deltaproteobacteria bacterium; assembly: GCA_020060805.1. Classification (GTDB taxonomy): domain Bacteria; phylum Desulfobacterota; class DSM-4660; order Desulfatiglandales; family HGW-15; genus JAHECH01. Next base: position 21,608 of record JAGUZM010000487.1, read on the forward strand.
GACAGAATGACCATGGTTTTCTATCGACTTCAGCCGGGGGCAGGGGTGCCCGTCCACGCCCATCCCCACGAGCAGATCGGCACTGTGCTGAGAGGTGCGATTGAGCTGACGGTGGGCGAAGAAAAAAGAAAAGTCCTCGAGGGAGAGGCGTACCTCGTGCCTCCCAACGTCATCCACGGAGGCCGGTGCGCTGAGCTTCCCTCTGAGATCATTGAAGTTTTCTCCCCTCCCCGGGAAGATTTTCGCTAATATCACCTCTCACAAATTCGTTTAATAAGTCCCTGGTGCGGCCCCGCCCGCCCGGAGATGGGCTTTCACGCCGACCCCAGGGGGGTTGGTCTCTTCAGAGCCGCAACCACCTCCCCAGCCTACCAACCGGCGCCGAAAAGTCATAGGGTTACGGCAGTAGCCCCAGAGAGGTAACGCTCCGACTGGCTTGGAGGGAATGCGCCTACCCCGGAAAAGACTTGATATCATGGGGGCGGTTGACGGGATGAGTCCATTTCCGGTTGCGGACTCGAAAGAGACCACCCTCCGGGGTCGGCCGAGAAAGAAATTTCGGGTGGGGCTGCGACGGAATTGATCAACGAACTTCTGAGACACGATACTGGGCAACGACACCATCGAAAACCGGGAACGCTTTTTTTCAGGGCTTTTCAGGGAAGATGTTGATTTTGGATAAAAGGGTGTTTCGGTGAATGCCCAGGATTTCCGAGGCTTTTTTTCTGTTCCCGTCCACGCTGTCCAGGACCTCTTGAATATACTGCTGCTCAAAGTCATCCACCGCTTCCTTGAGGGTCACGCCTTTGATCTTTGCCTTGGCGATGCTGAAGGTGGAGATGTCACTGAGCTGTATCTCAGGCCCTTTCGAGATGGTAAAAGATCGCTCTACCAGGTTCTGGAGTTCCCTCACGTTTCCCGGCCAGTCATATGCCGCGAGCGCTTCAGCTGCCTCTGAAGAGAATTTCTTGAGTGGTTTTCCGCTTCGCTTCGCGTTTAATCCCAGGAAATGGTCGAGAAGAAGGGGAATGTCTTTTCTCCTCCCCCGCAGAGGGGGCAAGTGAATCGGAAATACGTTGAGGCGATAGAACAGATCTTCCCTGAACCGGCCGCTTCCGATCAGTTCCCGAAGGTCCTTGTTGGAGGAAGCGATGAACCGGATATCGACCTTAATCACCTTGGTGGAGCCGATTCTCTCGAATTCCTTTTCCTGGATGGCCCTCAGAAGCTTCGCCTGCATGCTTATGTCCAGCGTGTCGATGTCATCCAGGAAAACGGTCCCTTTGTTGGCGATTTCCAGCTTGCCCAAGGTTGTCCTCACAGCGCCGGTGAAAGCGCCTTTATGGTACCCGAATAGGGTGCTCTCCATCAGGGTCGGAGGAATCGCGGCGCAAGCCAGAACGACAAAGGGCTGATGTTGCCTGGGGCTGAGCTTGTGAATCGCCCTGGCAAAGAGCTCCTTGCCGGTTCCGCTCTCCCCCTGGATCAGAATCGCGCTGTCGCTTCCGGCAATGGTCGAGATGATCTCGAAGATCTTCATCATCCTCTCATCTTGGCCGATGATCTCTTCTGAGGGATGGTATCGCTCCAGCTCGTTCCTGAGGTAAGCCAATTCCTTGATAAGACTTCGTTTCTCGAGGGCGCGCTTGATGATGTTGATCACCTCATCCACGATAAACGGCTTGATGATGTACTCGTATGCTCCCAGCTTGATGGCTCTGACCGCGGTTTGAACGTCTTTCACGGCAGTGACCATGATCACCTCCGGGTGTGGATCGATTGCCTTGAGTTTCTGGAGCAGGTCAAGGCCGTTCACGTCCGGGAGAAGAATATCGAGAAGAATCAGGTCAACGGTATTTTGCGTCAGGGCCTCGATCGCCTCTTTTCCCGTCTCTGCCAGCAGCACATGGTAGTTGTCTTTGAGCACCATTTTGAATGACTGCCTGATGCCGTTTTCGTCATCCACGACAAGGATGGTTCCCTGTTTGTCCGTGACCATTGCAGGTTCCTCGGAAGGCTTTCAACGCGAAGCACGATTCCCAAAAACCGTTCTCAGGGCGCCGAGTCGGAGGCCCTGATTCCGGAAAAACATTTTCCACAATTTGCCTGACGAAGGCAAACAAGAAAAATCAGGCCCCTATTGGAAGGGTGAACGGCAGCCAATTCGGGTTGTCGGGCAGACTCCTGGAGGGGATTTTTGTAAGTCCGGCGGGCTGTCAAAGGACCTTTACAAAAGGATATTCCTATGGTAGGATTAATATCCGATTTCAAGGTGTTATGGGTCCGCTCGCCAAGCGGGTTTTATCCTCCAGGCGAGTAAGGGAAATGGGTTTCAGCGATACGTCACCAGTGGCGGACTAGTCATGGAATTTCAGATACATGAACGAAATGCGCTGCTCCTCTACCTCGAATCCCTTCTCTCCGATTCCTCCGACTCACTGTCCAATTTTTGTTTTCGTCCCTAAGGTCTGTTGAAAAGACTCGGCACAAGCGTGTGCTCATGGAGAATAGTCATCAGGAATGCATGGCCCATCAAAGAGCAAATGGATATCTCGCAATGAACGACGCTAGGCAGAGGGCATTGGAAGGCTTTCCCAATCTTGGAAAAATGTAGCAAATCAAAATACTTAGTTCCGAGGCACCCTGCGGAGGGAAAATCGAGATGAAGGTCAGTTCTTTTTTGCAAACAAGGCCCAATCTTTTTGCCTGCCAGGTACTCGGTTGGCGACTGACATCACACTACATCCATCTCATGGGGCATCTGTATTTTCGTGTGAATAAACAAGAGAAACGGAAGGTCGAAGGGTCCATCCAAATGGCCCTTGGTGTAAGCAAAAGCCGCAAGGAGATCGCGGAGCTGAAAAGACAGGTCTTGCTGGGGCTTCTCGACCACTACTACGAAAAGGTTTTCAATGCCTACTCTTCGGTGGGGGAACTGCGGTCGTTCCTGCGGGACAACGTTGAAGGTGAAGGTCTGGAGTCCCTGGATGCGGCCCTGAGCAAAGGGAGGGGGGCGCTTTTCGTGACAGGTCACTTCGGGGGGGTGGAGTTCATCCCCGGTTACCTCGCCGTTTGCGGTTACCCGGTGACGATCCTGGTGCGGTTCTCCTCACAGCTCTTGCGCAACAAATCGCTCTTGAAGGCTGCGAAATTTCACGCAAAAATCATTGATGTAGACAAAACCCAAAACATCCTTAAAGCCATTTCCGAGAACCTGAAGGAAAATCGCATCGTCGTGACCCAGTGCGATGAGATTGACGAATGGAAACCCATGAGAAACGGCACCCGGTGGTTCCTCGGAAAGTGCATCAACCTGGACAGGACTATTAATGTCGTGCTCAGGCGGAGCGGGGCTGCCGTGGTTTTCGGGATCATGGAGAGGCAACACAAGCAGCAATACAAACTCATCATGTCATCTCTGGAGGAGCTGAGGAAGGCCTTCGGCCTTCCTGGCGATGCTTCTCCCAGTGCAGCCGTACTCAAGCTTCTGGAGCAGCACATCTACGCGCACCCCGACCAGTGGTACCAGTGGGGCAAGTATTTTGGAATCGTAACAAGACCCATTTATTTCATTGAGTTCGAAAGGCGCAAGTCCCTGCCTTACCTGGAGCCTGCCACAGTTTGATTCCCCCGTTGACCCCGTAAGGTTCGTTTCTTCGGCTTGGAAAGCGGCACCCTGCACAAAGGGGACAGCCCGATTGAAATCGCTCCTCACCGGATCATTTTCCTCCTGAAGCATATCATCAGGACCGTGTTTCTAGCCGGCGCTTCGGATGACCGGCTCGTGGTTGGACGGTCTTATCAGCCTAGTTGGTCATAGATTTTCCGGTTTTCTGATTGATTTCCGTATAAAAAGCTTAGTAAAATATAAAAGAAATTATTTTAGGAGGCGGAAAGGAAGGTTGATGCCCCGTGGTTTTTTATGCCACCTCTCCTCGAATTCTTTGAGAGGCCGGGATAACCAAAACCAAAGGGCGAGGAAAACCGAAAAAAGATCTCCATGATTCTTTTCATAGAGCCTATCTCCAAGAACATTGACATGTATGTCCCAGCCTATCCGTTACCCATTCTTGAGATAGCCAGCTTCGTCAGTTCCCATCTTCCCAGCGTCGATATCGGAGTCATTTCCGTCCCCGTGGACTATGGGCTGCCGATCACCCCTCAAGGTAAAGCCCAGATACACGAAGAGCTTATCAGGGACATTCTGTCCTACAAACCCAAGGCTGTCGGCATTTCCTGCACAGCCATCGCCCAGGCGGAAGAGACGATTCAAATCTGCGAACTCATCAAGGCGAGGAATCCCGATGTCATCACCTTCTTGGGCGGATATTTCCCCACTCTCTATTATGAAGAGATATTCATGCGAACCTCGGCAGTGGATCTCATCGTAGCCGGTGAAGGTGAAGAGCCGGCCTTAAGAATCGTCGAGTCTCTGGTCGCTGGAAAAAGCCCGTTCAACCATGGTATCCCCAATCTCGTATGGAAAGATAACAACCATCTCAACAAGACGAGAAACGGGAGAGCCTTTGATCTTCGGGGAAAGACTTTCCTCGATTTGAAACTGCTCAAATCTCAGAAAAGTTATGATATACTGCCTTACGCGTTCAGCCGAGGATGCCCCTACCATTGCGGTTTTTGCATGGAAAAGTACATTCGCCCTGTCAGGAGAGAGGTCCCGCAGGAGATCATTTGGGGAGATCTCTCCAATTTGGTGCGTCATAGCAGGGCTCATACCCTGCTGATCAGTGATGCCCTTTTTATGTCCTTTAAGCTCCTTCCAACGCTGAAAGCCCTGGGGATGAAAATCAACTTTGAAACCCGGTGTGATGTCATAGATCCCCGTATCCTATCTGAGATTGCGGATGTGTGCGGCATCCTTGCCCTAGGGTTTGAATCAGCGAGCTACGAGACACTGAAGAGGATGAACAAGGTCAAGGACAGGTCTCATTACGAAAAGTATGTTTCAGGCACCGCAGAGGTATTCCGTCAGGCGGTAAGGATGGATATCCCGGTGGTCGTATTCATGATCGCGGGATACCCGGGGGACACGGAGGAGGATCTGAAAAGGAGCCTTGAGTTTGTCGGAAGTTTGGCAAAAATCAAGGGCGAAGGAGGTTATGTTTTCAAGATCGGCGAGTGTCGGGTTTATCCGAAGACAAAGCTTCATGAATTTGCATCAGCGATGCCTGACACGATCTTTGAAGATAATGGCGTGTTCGGCGAAAATATCGTGAGAGTGCCTTCCAAACACTTGAATTTTGAAACGGTGCTTTCTTACATGAATCAAATATTCAACCTATCGCACACCACCCCTAAACTGCAGGACGCCATCACGAAGACCATGCCCCTTTTCCGCATACCTGCCAAGGGCCTGTCTGACGGCATGCTCCCCGACATTTGCTTCAGGGACAGGGAAAGGGGTATCCTTAAGGCTCACGGCGACAACCTGTCACGAATCAGAAAACTCGTCCCGGCGTTGAGAGAAAAATATCAGGAATGGCTTCCAGGTATAAGGCAAATGCGTTCGCTGGAAGTCTGACGAACCCACCCGAGATTCCAGGACAAAATGGAAAAGGAAGTAAGCTGCATCAATACCAAAGCCGTCTTTGAGTACCTCAAAGAGAAGTACCCCGGGGACTGCTCTTCCATTTTGCACGACCTTGATCCGGAGATCAACGGACTTCCGAAGCCTGTCGAGTTCCTCAAAGACCCCAACAACTGGGTTTCATGCAGGGTTGCATCCGAGCTCTACAAAAGGGCGGCACGCCTCATGGCCGATGAGCGGGTCGCGTACCAGATCGCAAGGTTCGCTGTGGAAAGAGCTTCCCTCGGCTATGCTCAGCGGATAGTGGTAAAAGCGTTTTGGTCCCACAAGACAGCGCTCAAGCATGCCCAAAGGATCAATGATAAATTTAACCGGAACAAGAAAGTTGAACTGGTTGAAATAAAGCGTAACGGGGCAGTGGTGAGGCTTCATTGGGATACAAGGATGGGGGTGTCCAAACACCTCTGCTTCATGAACCAGGGAACGTACACCTACCTTCCTCTAATCTGGGGCAGTAGGCCTTTGACCTTGGAGGAAGTCTGTTGCACTTTTGAGGGTGCGCCGTACTGCGAATATCACTTGAGGTGGCCGGCCAGAAACATCATCCATGAGATTTCTTCCAGATTCTTCACGAGCAAAACCGTCCTGATGGAAACTGTGAAGGAAATGGAGGCTGACAAGAAGATCATTGAGCAGAAGTATGAAGAGGTCACCAGACTGAATCTCGAACTGAATCAGAGAATCAGGCAGTTGACGGCGATTCAGGAGACAGGGAAGGCGATCGTTTCCGTGCTGGAACTGGACCATGTTCTCCAGGTCATCATGAACCTCTTGTCCACGGTGTGCAAAATCAATCGGGCTGTCATCATGCTCGTCAACGAAGAGAAGGGGTGTCTTGAGTACATGTATGGGATTGGCTTGGAAGGGGGGGTTCCTGAACGGATCGTGGAGTACAAGGTGCCGGTTGACCGGGTGAGCAACCTGTTCGCGAGGGTGGTCAACACGGGCCGTTCGGAATATATCCCCGAGATTAGCACCTCGAACTTGAAAAAGGACAATGTGATTCTCACACACGGAAAACCTTTATCCGCTTTTGTGGTCCCCCTGATCAGCAGGTCAAAGGTCATAGGCGTCCTTGCCACTGACGCTGTTGACGGGACAGGTGTGCCCAAGGAAACGAGGGAAACCTTGGAGATTTTCGCTCCTCAGATCGCCATCGCTATCGAAAACGCAAAGCTCTACAGCAGTCTCCAGGAGAGAATAACGGAACTCAAACGATCGCAGGCTCTCTTGAGCAGAGCGGAAAAACTATCTTTCCTGGGAAACCTCGCTGCCAGGCTTGCCCACGAAATCAAGAATCCCCTGACCGCCATAGGCACGTTCATCCAGTTGCTGCCAAGCAAGTACAACGACGAGGAATTCAGGGAGGAATTCCATAAAATAGCGATGGAAGAGACGATGAGAATGAACAACCTGATTACGGAATTGCTCGACTTGGTGAAACCGAGGGAATCCCATTTTGCCTTCGGTAATCTCCATGAGCTCATCGATAAAATGATCCTCCTTGTATCCCCTCAGAGCAAGGCGAAGAAAATTGAAATCATCCGCGAATTCGATCAGGGGGTGGGGGAGGTTTGGATGGATTCGGAAAAGATCAAGCAGGTGGTCCTGAATCTCCTTTCCAATGCCCTGGATTTCACGCCAACCAACGGGAAGATAGAAATAGGGACGAGGAGGAGCGAAGATCCGGGAAAAGGGGACTTCGTAAGGATTGAAGTGAAGGACAACGGGGTCGGCATACCTGCATCCATCATGGACAAAATTTTCGACCCCTATTTCACAACGAAACACAAGAGCAGCATGCACAGCGGGACAGGGCTGGGCCTTTTCATCGCATATCAACACGTGCGGGATCATTCGGGGACGATTGAAGCGAAGAGCAACATGAATGAAGGAGCGACTTTCGTCGTCACCCTCCCTCTTTCTCCAGACCAGCCATCCTCGCCCGAGAAAGCCCTCCAATGAGAATCGAGGAAGTAAGGATTCACAAAATAAGGCTCCCCTTTAGGGCTGATTTTACCCATGCTCTTGCCAGGAGTGCCTTGGCTGAAAACGTCGTCGTGGAGATAAGGGGGGAAAACGACAGGGTGATCGGGTATGGCGAGTCCGCTCCCCGACCATACGTGACAGGCGAAACCGCGGACAGCGCCCTCAAATCCATTGAACGTTTGGTGAGTGAAAAAACCTTTCCCTGGGATCTGAGGGGGATTTCTCAGGTATGGGGCTTTGTGGACAGCCTGCCCGGTGGGAAAGACCAAAATGCGGCGATCTGTGCGATCGAGGGAGCATTGCTTGATAGTTTCAGCCGTTTACAAGGCCGTTCGCTCATCGAGTATTTCCCCCATGATCATTTGTCCGAAAGCGTTCAGTACGGCGCCGCTGTCCCGATCGAGGAGCCCGAGAGAATAGCCGAAACCTGCAGGGCGGTGAAAAACATGGGTATTCGTCGGCTGAAGGTGAAGATGGGCAGGGAATTTTACCAAAACAGGTTGATCCTCGAAGCGGTTCAACGTGTTTTCGAGTATGACTGCGATCTCAAAATCGACGTCAACGGCGCATGGCCCCTGGAAGCTGCCCTCCAACACCTGCCGCTGATCGAAGGTTACAGAGTAAGAGTTGTTGAGCAGCCAATGGTACCCGAGGACCTGGATATCGTCGATTTTGCCCCGAGGGTGAAGGCTTGGGGTGTTAAGTTGATGGCTGATGAGTCGGCGTGCTGCCTGTCAGAGGTGGCGAAAGTGGTCCATGAAGGCCACTACGATATGATCAATGTGAGGTTGTCGAAGTGTGGCGGGTTCAGGAGGTCTCTCCGGATCGTGAACTACTTGCGGGAGAAAAAGGTTGCCTTCCAGGTTGCATGCCAACTCGGCGAATCAGGCATTCTTTCCGCAGCAGGGCGGATATTAAGCCTTCTTTGCAATGATGCCGTTTACCATGACGGCTCGTATGACGAGTTTTTGCTGGCGCAAAATACCACGGAATCCCATGTATCCTTTGGGCTGAAGGGGATGGCCGGGCCATTGGGAGGAGTTGGCCTCGGGGTCAAAGTGGATGGGCGGAATCTGGAACGGTTGAGCGATCCCGGCACGAGAGTCCGACTCAGAAGGCCATGAAATTGAGATGATGAACAAAGACTTGTGATCCGCCAGATTCCGTCGTACCTTTTCCCTGCTGCAGGAACACACCCCAAAGGCTGTTCGACAACCTGATCAAAGCCCCTTTTTGTCATTTCGACCCCTCTGGAAAACAGGGGGAGAAATCTTAAGAATCCGGAAATCTAGAATACCAAGATTCCCCGGCTAAAGCCTCGGAATGACGTTGTCGGACAGCCTCCTGAGCGCTTATTTCTCCTCCCTTCATTCAAAAAGCAGCTTCATCCGCACCCAAGAACACCTCAAGGTGTCGGGAAAAAAACGTTGAAAAATCAGGCAAAAAGCGGTAAAATACCCCTGAATCGCAAATGGATCAGATTCTCTGCCCAGCCAAGGATCAGCAAAGACTCCTTTCCTGAGAGAGGGGGAACGCGTTGGTATGAAACTCCGCAGAAAACGCTACCTTATTGATAAGAAACTTCAATTGAGGCTCTTGGTTTACAACATCATTTATTTTCTGATCATCGTTTCCGTCATCGGCGTCGGGCTGTTTCTGCCTCTCGTTATCGAGCTTTCAGACGGAAACCTGGATATTATGCAACAGGGCGTCGTGGCGGACAAGATCCTCTACCTGCATTCCAGGCTGGGGCCGGTGTTGCTGGTTATTTTCTTGGTGTTTGGCGTCCATTCCTTGCTTGTCTCGCACAAGATCGCAGGACCTCTATACCGATTCCGGGCGACGTTTCAGCAAGTCGCCGAAGGAGACCTCTCCAAGGTCATCGGCATTCGGAAAGGCGATTTTCTCCTGAACGAGCAGGCCAAAATCGAGGAAATGATTTCAGCTCTCCGGGCGAAATTGAGCATCGTGAAGAGGGAGCAGGCGGTCATAGAACGGGTGGTCAATCAGCTCGGCCAGGAGTCCGCTCAGAGCGGCGACTTGAAGAGGAGCATTGCAGCGCTCGAAGAGTGCAATTCGCGCCTCAAGAAGGAGTTGGAGTACTTCAGGTTGACGGACATGGATGTGGTCAACGTGAGAGATGCAGGCAAGATATTCAATCCGGATGATCAAGGGAAATGATGAAACGACGGAGCACGTTGATGCGCATATTTCATCAGGGGCGGCGGCACGGCAGCAGCCTTGGCGGGTCGAAGGGCTTTACGATTTTTGAGCTGATGGTTGTTCTCGCCATCGTGGCGACTCTGGCGAGCATCGCCATATCCGCTTACGCCAAATTCATCGAGAAAACCAAAATCATCAGGACGATTGCCGATATCAAGCACCTGGAGAGCCTCCTTGAGGATTATTACAACCAGAATGACCAATACCCTGACAGCCTGGATGAGCTCGGCAAGGGAACATCTAAAGATCCCTGGGGGAACCCTTATCAATATGTGAATATCACCACTTCCCCGCACCAGGAATGGAGAAGGGACAGGAACAACAAGCCCATCAACACCCAGTATGATCTTTACAGCATGGGGCCGGACGGCGATTCTCAGAAGCAGGTGAACGGGGCAAAGGGCCGGGATGACATCATTCGAGCCTGGGACGGTTCGTTTATCGGGTTGGGTAAAGCCCTGGATGAACTCTGGGAGAAGGGCCAGGATAAAGACAAGGAGGACAAGCCCCCCAAGGACGAAAAGCCCCCCAAGGACGAAAAGCCGCCAAAGGACGAGAAACCGCCCAAGAAATAAATTCCCCCAGGGAATACGCGAGTAACACAGCTGTATCAGTCCCTCAACATTTTCGCTCTCCCCGCGGTCCCTCTCCTCATAAGTACGACCGCGTGATCGCTATATTGTTGTCCCGCCGGTATCGAGGACCTCGGACGCCGTTGGAGAGGCAGGACTGCCACCCCAAGCCAGGCAACTTCGCTTCTTTCCGGTCGATGAGGCTATATCTGAATCCGAGGTGTCATCACATGGGCTGTGGATATGATATCTATCGGTCATGACTTGTTGCAGAGCACGCTGACAGATCCTTTGCGTTTAGACAGGGAGTGGAATAAGATCTAGGTTGGGATGTGCCGTAAAAGAGCTTCCTTGTTCCATCTCAGGTGACCAAGCATGTCAAAGCCGTGGGTCGTCTTTATCCTCGCTTCGTCGAACTTTTTTCTTTCCCAGTTCTACCGTGCCACGAATGCGGTCATCTCTCCCCAACTCCTGAACGACCTCAGTCTTGACACCGAGGGTCTTGGGCTTCTGTCGGCGGCCTTTTTTTACAGCTTCGCCCTGGCGCAGCTTCCGATCACCGTGCTTCTTGACAGGATAGGGCCGAGGCGGATGATGACAGCCCTCTCCGCCCTCGGAATCATCGGCATCCTCCTGTTCTCCGCAGCGGACAACCTCGCTATGGGCCTGGCGGGCCGCCTCCTCTTGGGGATCGGCATGGCGTGCAACCTCATGGGAACCCTGAAACTTCTGACCCTCTGGTTCCCGCCATTCAGGTTTGCGACACTCTCGGGAATCGTTTTCTCCATCGGGTTTGTGGGGAACATTGCGGCGACCACGCCCTTCGTCTTGATGGTCAATCTCATGGACTGGAGAGCGGCGCTCCAGGTCATCGCAGCAGTGAACCTCATCCTTATCTTCGTTTTCTACGTTGTCGTTCGGGATCAGCCGCAAGAGAGGGCCTCTTCCGCTGAAGGAATAAGGCAGCAGGACTTCAGGGATTCCCTGAGCGGTCTGCGTCAGGTTCTAAGAAAGAGAGATTTCTGGATCATTTCTTTCGGGACTTTTTCCAGTTACGGCACCTTTTCGGCGTTTCAGGTGCTCTGGGCCGGCCCTTACCTCATGGAGGTCATGGGCTATTCGCCCGAGGAAGCGGGCAATATCATTCTCCTTGCCAACGTCGCGCTCATCCTCGGAAGCTCTTCGTGGGGCCCGATATCAGACAGGGTTGTCGAAACACGCCGGTGGATCGTCGTGTTCGGCCACGTGCTCCTCGCCCTCGTCGCCCTCACCATGGCGATGCTCCCGGGTGAGACCCCTTTTGCCGTCCTGGCCGTGCTCTTCTTCGGCTTCGGGCTCTTCAGGACGACGGGCATTTTGATGTATCCGCAGATCAAGGATCTGGTGCCTCTCCGCCTGGCGGGAACGGCAATGACGGGAATAAACTTTTTTTCCATGTTTGGTTCGGCGGTCTTCTTGCAGGGTCTGGGGAGCCTCATGCAGGCGGCGTACCCCCAGGCGTCCCGCGGCCCGGAGGCATTCCGGCTGGTATTCATCCTCTGCTCCGGGTTTCTTCTCTCTGTTTCTTTGCTGTATATGTTGACCAGGGAGCGAAGAGAAGGTGCGCCATAGGATTTAGCTAGCTCTCTTTCTGATCTTCTGCAGAAACGCCACGAGGGCGATCAGGGAGATGCCGATCACGTCGTACAGGGCAACGGGATAGATGAGAATCATTCCTGCTGCGAGGAGCATCAGCCGCTCGTAAAAGGTCGTCTTCTTCAAGAACCAATTCTCCACAGCACCGGCGATCGCGGTGAGGCCCAAAAAGGAGGTGACGATAGTCCAAACCACGTCCAAGGGCGGGCCCTTCAAAAGGATACCGGCTCCTTTGGGGTGCAGGGTGAACATGAAAGGAACGATGAATGCGGGTATCGTGTATTTCCACGCGTACAGAGTCGTCTTGTAAGGGTTTCCGCCCGTGAGGGCGGAAGCGGCAAAACAGGAAAGGGCCGTGGGAGGAGATACCTCCGAGAGGATGGCGTAATAGAATACGAACATGTGGGCCGCATAGTCAGGGACCC